>JBERSB010000228.1:0-12934 GCA_041236755.1 Luminiphilus sp.
CTCGGTTCCCGCGGGCGCGCTGCGCCGATAGCATGGCGCCGATGCGCACCGCCGCCCTCGCCGCTGTCCTGTTCGCCGCCGCGGTGGCGACCACCGCCGCCCCCGCAACTTCGCAGGAGCGGCCGCCGAACCTCGTCGTGATCTTCATCGACGACATGGCCTACGCCGACATCGGCCCGTTCGGCGGCGACATCCCGACGCCCCACCTCGACAAGATGGCCGCGGAGGGCACCCGCTTCACGGACTTCAGCGTCGCCACCGCGGTCTGCTCCGCGTCGCGCGCCGCGCTGCTGACGGGCTGCTACCACCGCCGCGTCGGCATCTCGGGCGCGCTCGGCCCGCGCGCCAACCACGGCCTGCACGAGCGCGAGATGACGCTCGCCGAGGTCTGCAAGCAGAAGGGCTACGCCACCGCGTGCTACGGCAAGTGGCACCTGGGCCACCACCCGAAGTTCCTGCCGACCAACCACGGCTTCGACGAGTACTTCGGCCTGCCCTACTCGAACGACATGTGGCCGCTGCACCCGGCCTACGCGCACCTGCCGACGGCGGCCGAGCGCCGTAAGAAGGGCTACCCGGACCTGCCGCTGATCGACGGCACGAAGGTCGTCGACGCTGAGGTCACCGGCGAGGACCAGGAGATGCTGACGACCTGGTACACGGAGCGAGCCGTCTCCTTCATCGAGCGCAACAAGGACCGGCCGTTCTTCTGCTACGTGCCGCACTCGATGGTGCACGTGCCGCTGTTCGTGTCGGACAAGTTCAAGGGCAAGAGCGGCAAGGGCCTGTTCGGCGACGTCGTCATGGAGATCGACTGGTCGGTCGGACAGATCCTCGACGCGCTGCGGAACAACGGCGTCGACGAGCAGACGATGGTCGTGTTCACGTCGGACAACGGGCCGTGGCTGAGCTACGGCGACCACGCCGGCTCGTCCGGCATCTACCGCGAGGGCAAGGGCACGATGTTCGAGGGCGGCATCCGCGAGCCGACGGTCGTGCGCTGGCCCGGCCGCGTGCCGGCGGGCGCGACGTGCGACGAGTTCGCGTCGACGATCGACCTGCTGCCGACGTTCGCGAAGCTGATCGGCGCGAAGCTGCCCGACCACAAGATCGACGGCCATGACATCGCGCCGCTGTTGTTCGGCGAGCCGGGCGCGAAGTCCCCGCACGAGGCCTTCCTGCACTACTACGCGGGCGGCCAGCTCCAGGCGATCCGCGACGCGCGGTGGAAGCTGCACTTCCCGCACAACTACCGCACCATGGCGGGCAAGCCCGGCGGCAAGGACGGCAGCCCGAACCCCTACTCGCAGGGCTCGATCGGGCTGGAGCTGTTCGACCTCGACAGCGATCCTGCCGAGTCGACCGACGTCGCGGCAGCGCACCCCGACGTCGTCCAGCGCCTGCAGAAGCTCGCGGAGCTCGCGCGCAGAGACCTCGGCGACACGCTGACCAAGACCAAGGGAGCGGGCGTGCGGCCCGCGGCGCGCCTCCAGGAGGGCGACCCCAGGCTGACCTGGTAGCGCCGGCAGAAGGGCGAACCAGAGCGGCGCGCGCGACAAATCCCGCGCGCGCAAGCGCCCATGGCGCCGCGGTCAGCGACGCACCCACGCACCGCGGGTGCCAGATGAGGGGTACGCTTCGTAAGCAAGGCCCATGCCGAGACTCCTCGCGACCCTCCTCGTCGTCGTCGCAAGCTGCGGCGCGTTGAGCGCGCAGCGCCCCGCCGTCTCGGCGCGACGCGCGGTCGGCGTGCACGAGCTCGGCGGCGTCGTCACGGGCGTCGCCCACAGCTTCCGCGCGACCTTCGCACAGCGCAGCGTCGAGTATGTGCCCGCGTTGGGCAGAGACGCCCCGCGCGCGCACCGGCTCACCGTCTCGCTGCTCGAGGTCTCCCGCGTCGACGCCGTCCTGCTGGACACCGCGCGCGCCGAGGTCGAGCAACGCCACACCCGCACCACGGCGACCTACGACTGGGGCCCGGTAGAGGAGCGCTACGAGACGAGAGCCGAGGGCCTCAAGCAGTCGTTCGTCCTGGCGGAGCGTCCCGCCGGCACCGGCGATCTCTGCGTGCGCGTCGGCGTGTCCACGGACCTGCGGCCCGACACCAGCGGCGGTCGGTGGCTGGACGCAGACGGCTTCGGCGTGTCCGTCGGTGACGTGCTGCTGCTCGACGCGCGCGGCCGCACGTGCCGCGGCGAGCGGCGCCTGGTGGACGGCGACCTGGAGCTCCGCGCGCCGGCTGCGTTCGTCGACGCCGCCAGCTACCCGCTCGAGGTGGACCCGCTCATCGGCACGGTCACCCAGGCCTACGCCGGCACCGACAACGACTTCCCCGACGTCGCCTACGACGCCGGCGCCGACGTCTGGTGCGTCGTCTGGACGCAGTACTTCGGCGGCGGCCAGTCCGGCATCGTCGGCAGCGTCTGGCTGGCCAGCCCGCTGGGCTTCGGCTACGCGTTCGCGATCAACGGCGGCGACGCAGACAGCGTGCGCGTCACGCACATCGCGGGCCTGGGCGTGTTCGTGCTGGTGTGGACGGAGTACGCGGCCAACGGCAACTACATCCAGGGGCTCGTGCTCGAGCCGCTGCAGGCGCAGGCGAGCAACGTCTTCCCGATCGACGGTCCCTACAACGTCGGCAGCCCGGTCGTCAGCGGCGAAGCGACCGTGCTCGACGACGACTGCCTGGTCGCGTGGCTCGACGACTCGCTCGGCCTGCTCGGAACGAGCGTCACCGTCGGCGCACAGCTGCAGCCGACCGTCGCGCCGTTCGTCCAGATCGCCGCGGGTGACGTGACCGAGCCGGCGATCAGCAAGCAGGGCGGCAGCGTCGGCCACCACGTGATCACCTGGACGCATCGACCCCAGGGCGCACCCGGCGCGATCCGCGCGCAGGTGGTCGACCACGACATGCAGCTGCTCGGACCTGCCGCGTGGGTGCAGAACACGACGCAGAACGCAGGCTTCGCCGCCGTCGACGGCGACGGCATGCGCTTCTTCGTCGCCTGGGAGGAGCAGGAGCTGCTCAACCCCGCGACCAGCGACGTGCGCGGGCGGCTGTTGACCGTCGGCCCGGCGGGCATCACGAGCATCGGCGGCGTGATCGACCTCGCGGCCGTGCCGGGCCAGATCGACTACGCAGCAGACGTCGCCGTGCTGGGCGACCAGTTCGGCCTCGCGTTCATGCGCGCCGACCCCAACGCGCTGTTCGACGACGACTGCGTCGCGCTGGTGCTCGACGCCGCGGGTGCGCCGGTCGGCGCCGAGCTCGGCCTCGACCTCGTCGCAGGCCCGAACTACACGTTCGAGCACGCGCCGCGCCTCATCGGGCGCCGCGCGGGCGACCCTTCGACGCCGCTCGACGACGGCCTCGTGGTCTTCGCCGACCAGGACACCGCGGCGACCTACGACAGCGACGTCGGCCTGCAGCCCATCGAAGCGATGGGCCAGGGCGGCCCGATCGTCGACCTCGGCGGCGGCTGCGGCCCCGGCGGCCTCGCGACCAGCAGCGGACCGTTCGCGCTCGGCAACGCCGCAGCGCCGCTGGAGCTGTTCGGCGCCCAGCCGTTGGCGGTGCCGTTCGTGCTGGTCGGCCAGTCGGGCGCGCGCATCAGCTGCGGCGTGTGCGACGTCGTCGACCCGACCAACGCGTGGTTCGTGCCCAACACGGCCGGCACCGCCGCGACCTCGATCGGTGTCCCCGGCGCGCCGGCCCTGATCGGCTTCGCGTTCGACTTCCAGTTCGTCTCGCTCAACGTGCTCTACGTCGGATGCCCCGCGCTGCCGGGCGTCGCAGCGAGCAACATCGTGCGCGCGACGATCGACAACTGATCGGCGCCGCGTCTGCGCAGCAGCGGTAGAGTGGCGGCATGACCCGCTCGCTCGCGCTGTTGATCGCCCCCCTGCTCGCGACGGTCTGGAGCCACGCGCTCGCAGCCGCGCCGCAGTCCGCCCAGCAAGCCTCGGCGCGGCCGAGCCGCCCGAACGTCGTGCTGATCATGGCCGACGACATGGGCTACAGCGACATCGGCTGCTACGGCAGCGAAGTGCGCACGCCGAACCTCGACCGGCTCGCCGCCGGCGGCGTGCGCTTCTCGCAGTTCTACAACACCTCGCGGTGCTGCCCGACGCGCGCAGCGCTGCTCACCGGCCTCTACTCGCACCAGGCGGGCATCGGCCTGATGACAGGCGACCGCGGCTACGACGCCTACCGCGGCGACCTCAACCGCCGGTGCGTGACGATCGCCGAGGCGCTACGCCCGGCCGGCTACCGCAACTACATGGCGGGCAAGTGGCACGTCACGCGCCACGTCGCGCCCAGCGGCCCGAAGCACAACTGGCCGCTCCAGCGCGGCTTCGACCGGTTCTACGGCACGGTCACCGGCGCAGGCAGCTTCTTCGACCCGACCACGCTGTGCCGCGACAACACCTACGTCACGCCGGAGAACGACGCCGAGTACCGGCCCGAGCGCTTCTACTACACCGACGCGATCTCCGACCAGGCGGTGCGCTTCGTCCGCGAGCACGGCGACACGCACGCAGACCAGCCCTTCTTCCTCTACGTCGCCTACACCACGGCGCACTGGCCGATGCACGCGCTCGAGGACGACATCGCGAAGTACGACGGCGCCTACGACGGAGGCTTCGAGCCGATCCGCGCGAAGCGCCTGCAGCGCGCGCGCGAGATGGGGCTGCTCGAAGACTCGTGGCCGATGTCCGCGCTGCCCCAGCCGTGGTCGCAGACGCCGAACCACGAGTGGGAAGCGCGCAACATGGAGGTCTATGCGGCGATGATCGACCGCATGGACCAGGGCATCGGGCGGATCGTCGCCGAGCTCGAGCGCCAGGGACAGCTGGACGACACGGTCGTGTTCTACCTGCAGGACAACGGCGGCTGCGCCGAAGGCATGGGTCGACAGTCCAACGCCGACAAGATCCGCGACAAGACCTACGAGCCGCTCGGCGAGGACGGACTGCAGCCGAAGATCTGGCCGCCGATGCAGACCCGCGACGGCCGCGCGGTGCGCACCGGCCCGCCGACGCCTGCGGGCGCCGAGGACACCTACATCGCGTACGGGCGCGGCTGGGCCAACGTCTCGAACACGCCGTTCCGCGGCTACAAGCACGACGCCTACGAAGGCGGCATCAGCACGCCCTTCATCGTGCACTGGCCGACCGGCCTCGCGGCGTCGAGGCGCGGGGCGATCGAACACACGCCGGCGCATCTGATCGACGTGCTGCCGACCGTGCTCGCGGTCGCCCGCACGCCCTACCCGACGCGCAACGGCGACCAGGACGTGCAGCCGCAGGAGGGCATCGACCTCCTGCCGGCCGCGCGCGGCGGCAGCGTGCGTCGCAGCGCGCCGCTCTGCTTCGAGCACCACGGCAACCTCGCGCTGCGCGACGGCCGCTGGAAGATCGTTTCGGCGTACAGAAAGAGCAGCCCTATCTCGTGGGAGCTCTACGACATGGAGCAGGACCGCACCGAGAGCACCGACCTCGCAGCCGAGCAGCCCGAGCGCGTCGCGACCATGGCAGCCCAGTGGCAGGCGTGGGCCACGCGCGCAGGCGTCCAGCCCTGGCCGTTTGCGAACAAGCCCAAAATCCCCCCCAAGGTGCGCAGATAAGCGGAGGCGGAGGCGGCGTCTGACCGCCGATAGCATGGGACCAGGCGATCGAAGCCCCCCTTTTGCGACGGCCTGGCAGACCCACGCCATCCCATGAAATCCCTCCTCTGCTCCGCCGCGATCGCGGCGCTCGCGCAACTCGGCGCCGCGCAGTGCGCCCTGCAGCACTACGGCACGCTCCAGTCCGGCCCGCCGGTCGACAACTTCACGGTCGCGCCGATCCCGATCGGCTTCGCCTTCCCGTTCAACGGCACCACCTACACCGACGTGTTCGTCAGCGACCACGGGATCCTCGCGCTCTCCAACGGCGCGGCCCCCACGCCGAACGGCGGAGGACCGACCTACACGCCGGGCGCGGCCCACCTCGACGCGCTGGGCGCGGACTGCATCTTCGTCTACTGGGGAGACCACAGCACACAGGGCTTCGGGACGCCGACCTCAGCCGAGGCAGGCATCTGGGTCGACAACACCAGCGGCGCGCACTGCACGGTCACCTGGGTCGACAACGAGCCGTACCTCGGCTACGTCGCGGGCGCGTTCTCGGCGTCGGTGACGCTGTTCCCTTCCGGCGAGATCCGCGTCCGCATGGACGACCGCTGCAACAACACCAGCTCGGCGTTCGGCGCGGTCGAGACGGTCGTCGGCGTGCACACGCACGGCAACCCCACGCCACCTGGCACCGACCTAAGCCAGACGATCACGACCGCGGACAAGACCGTCTTCGAGGAGTTCGTGGGCCCCGGGCCGATCGGCTCGAACTCGCCCGACCCGGGCTTCGACCTCGGCGACTCCACCGTGACCTTCATGCCGCTCAACCCTGGCTGGCTGGTGCTCTCCGCCCCGAACGCGTGCGGCTCGAGCAGCTCGGTCGGCGCCGGCTGCGGCGGCCTCAGCCTGGAGACGACGCGCCCGCCGCTGCTCGGAACCGACTGGACCCTGGGGGTCTCGGGCGTGCAGGCACCCGCGAGCCTGCCGGTGCTGATGGCGTTCGGCGCCACGACCTCGGCGACGCCGGTCGGCGCCATGTTCCCGTCGCTCTTCGGCCCGACCTGCGAGACCTACATCGACGCCGCATACGGCCTCTACGGCATCGGGGCTCCGAGCGGTGGGGTCGCGGGCCTGACCTTGGCAGTGCCGAACAACACGGGGCTGCTCGGCGCGACGCTGAGCACGCAAGCCGCCGCGTTCGACCCTGGAGCGCCCGTCCTGGCGCTCTCGAACGGGGTCGAGGTCGTCGTCGGCTACTGACCGCACCGCGCAGCGAAACGAGGCTGCGCGCGCCCCGAGCGCCTCTCCACAACCTGTGGAATCGTGAGCCGTTGCCAAGGATCGGCGCGCCTCTTTTCCACTCGCGCAGCGGCGGGCAAAGGGGTGTAGTCTCTGCCCGACAATGCCACGCCGCACAGACCTGAAGTCGATCCTCATCCTGGGCTCTGGACCGATCGTGATCGGCCAGGCCTGTGAGTTCGACTATTCCGGCGTGCAGGCGTGCAAGTCGCTTCGCAGCGACGGCTACGAGATCATCCTGATCAACAGCAACCCTGCGACGATCATGACCGATCCGGAGATGGCGGATCGGACCTACATCGAGCCGATCACGCCCGACGTGGTCGCGAAGATCATCGAGAAGGAGCGGCCGGACGCGATCCTGCCGACGCTCGGCGGACAGACGGCGCTGAACTGCGCCATGCAGCTCGCCGACATGGGCGTGCTCGACCAGTTCGAGGTCGAGATGATCGGCGCCAAGCCCGAGTCGATCATCAAGGCAGAAGGGCGACAGGAGTTCCGCGAGGCGATGGAGAACATCGGCCTCGCCTGCGCCCACAGCAAGCTCGCCTACTCGATGGCAGAGGCGCGGACCGCGCTCGACGACATCGGCCTGCCGTGCGTGATCCGACCGGGCTTCACGATGGGCGGCAGCGGCGGCGGCATCGCCTACAACCTCGAGGAGTTCGAGGACATCGCCTCGCGCGGCCTGCAGCTCTCGCTCAACAGCGAGATCCTGATCGAGGAGTCGATCATCGGCTGGAAGGAGTACGAGATGGAGGTCGTTCGTGACAAGAACGACAACTGCATCATCGTCTGCTCGATCGAGAACTTCGACGCGATGGGCGTGCACACGGGCGACTCGATCACCGTCGCGCCCGCGCAGACGCTGAGCGACCGCGAGTACCAGCTCATGCGCGACGCGTCGCTCGCCGTGCTGCGTGAGATCGGCGTCGACACCGGCGGCTCCAACGTGCAGTTCGCGATCAACCCGCGCGACGGCCGCATGATCGTCATCGAGATGAACCCGCGGGTGTCGCGCAGCTCGGCGCTGGCGAGCAAGGCGACCGGCTTTCCGATCGCGAAGATCGCGGCCAAGCTCGCAGTGGGCTACACGCTCGACGAGCTCGACAACGACATCACGAAGATCACCAAGGCGTGCTTCGAGCCGACGATCGACTACTGCGTCGTCAAGTTCCCGCGCTGGGCCTTCGAGAAGTTCCCGACCGCGGACCCGGTGCTGACCACGCAGATGAAGTCGGTCGGCGAGTGCATGGCCATCGGCGGGACCTTCAAGGAGGCCATGCAGAAGGCGCTCCGCGGCCTGGAGACAGGACGCAGCGGCTTCGGCAACGTTCCCGGGCAGCCGCACTGCCGCCCCGAGGACTTCGACCGCGAGGCGATCCGGCCGCACCTCACCACGCCGCGCGACGACCGGATCGACTGGATCCGCACGGCGATGCTCGCGGGCATGACCGTCGAGGACATCTTCGACTACACGCACATCGACCCCTGGTTCCTCGACCAGCTCGAAGAGCTCGTCACAGCGGAGCGCCGCATCGTCGACGCGTGCGCAGAGGGGCCGGGCGGCATCGACGAGCACCTGATGCGCGAGGTCAAGCAGCTCGGCTTCAGCGACCGGCAGATCGCCGGCGCGTGCCCCGACGGCACCACGGAGTGGGACGTGCGCGCGCACCGTAAGGCGCTCGGCGTCACGCCCGCCTACAAGCGCGTCGACACCTGCGCGGCGGAGTACCCCAGCGCCACGCCGTACCTCTACTCGACCTACAGCGGCACCGAGGACGAGACCGAGACCGAGGGCGCGGAGAAGAAGCAGCGCGTCATCGTGCTCGGCGGCGGACCGAACCGGATCGGCCAGGGCATCGAGTTCGACTACTGCTGCGTGCACGCCGCGCTGGCGCTGCGCGAGCTCGGCTACGAGACCGTCATGGTCAACAGCAACCCCGAGACCGTGTCGACGGACTTCGACACCTCGGACATGCTGTTCTTCGAGCCGCTGACGCACGAAGACGTAATGAACGTCGTCGACCAGCTGCAGCCGCACGGTGTGATCGTGCAGTTCGGCGGACAGACGCCGCTCAACCTCGCGCGCGGCCTGCAGGACCACGGCGCGCCGCTCGTCGGCACCAGCGTCGACATGATCGACACCGCCGAGGACCGCGACCTGTTCAGCAAGCTGATCGCAGAGCTCGGCATCGACCAGCCGCCCAACGGCATGGCCGCCAACGCCGACCAGGCGCTCGCCGCCGCAGCTGAGATCGGCTACCCCGTGCTGGTGCGCCCGAGCTTCGTGCTCGGCGGACGCGCGATGGAGATCGTCTACGACCGCGACGCGCTGATGGCCTACATGGAGCGCAACCGGATGTTCTCCGAGGAGCGGCCGCTGTTGGTCGACAAGTTCCTCGACTCGGCGATCGAGGTCGACGTGGACGCGATCAGCGACGGCAAGCAGGTCGTGATCGGCGGCATCATGGAGCACATCGAGGAGGCCGGTATCCACTCGGGCGACTCCAGTTGCTCGCTGCCGCCCTACACGCTCAGCGACGGCATCGTCAAGGAGATCGCAGACAAGACGCGCGACCTCGCGCGCGCGCTCAACGTCGTCGGCCTGATGAACGTGCAGTGGGCGGTGAAGGGACCCAAGGTCTACATCATCGAGGCCAACCCGCGCGCGTCGCGCACCGTGCCGTTCGTCAGCAAGGCCATCGGCCAGCCGCTCGCCAAGATGGCCGCGCGCACGATGCTCGGAGAGACGCTAGAGGACATCGGCATCGTGGAGCGGCTCGAACCGCCGTTCTTCTCCGTCAAGGCGCCGGTGTTCCCGTTCGGCAAGTTCCAGGGCGTCGACACCGTGCTCGGCCCGGAGATGAAGTCAACGGGCGAGGTCATGGGCATCGACGCGCGCTTCGGCACTGCGTTCGCCAAGGCGATGGTCGGCGCCGGCAACACCCTGCCGCGCGACGGCAAGGTCTTCGTCAGCGTGCGCGACGAGGACAAGCGCCTGATCCTGCCGCTGGTCGACCGCATCGCGGGGCTCGGCTTCGACATCGTGGCGACGAGCGGCACCGCGCGCGCGCTGCAGAACGCCGGGATCGAAGTGCAGCGCGTGGCCAAGGTCCACGAGGGCCGGCCGCACGTGCTCGACCTGGTCACCAACCGCGAGGTCCGGCTGATCATCAACACGCCGAGCGGGCGCCGGCAGCGCAGCGACGACCGGCTGATCCGCAGCGCGGCCGCGACCCAACGGATCCCGTGCATCACCACGCTCGCAGCCGCGTCGGCGACCATCCAGGGTATGGAGAACTGGATGAAGCAGCCCCTGGAGGTTGCGCCGCTGCAGGAACACCACGGCGTCTTCGAGCAGGTGCGGGCGGACATCGAGCATGCCGAAGCGGGCCACCGCGAAGCGTCAGCCGACGGCCAGGCCTGAGCGATGTCCGACGCCGCGCACCCTCCCGAGCGGACCGCGGGCGGCAGGCGACGTCGACGCGCGGCGATGGCGGCGATCGCTGCTGCCCTCGGGATTGCGCTCGCTGTCACCCTGCTCGAGGTGACGCTGCGGGTCACCGATCCGATCGGGCAGAACTACGGGCGCGAGACCCTGCAGTACTTCACCACGGCGATCGACTACGACATGCCGCCGCCGGTGCCGGCCGATCTGCCACAGGCCCAGCGTCGAACAGCGATCGACGCGCTGCGCTCCGACCCGCGCATGGACGGCATCCTGTTCGTGCACAAGCCGAACCTCGACGTGTCGATAGGCAGCTTCCACCTCGAGACGAACGCGCTCGGCCTGCGCGGCCGCGACTTGGTCTCGCCGAAGCCCGACGACGTCTTCCGCGTCGTGATGCTCGGCGACTCGGTGACGTTCGGCTGGGGCGTCGACGCCGAGGTCACGTTCGCGCACAGGCTGGAGGCCACCTGGAACGAGGGGGCGCCCGCGACGCGGCTCGAGGTCGTCAACACTGCCCTGCCGAAGTACGACTCCAACCAGGAGGCCGCGATGCTGCGGCAGATCGGGCTGTCGCTGGAGCCGGACCTGGTCGTGCTGACGTATGTCACCAACGACCTCGCCGAGCCGACCCGCGACACGATCTTCCAGCTGCTGACCGGCGAGCACCCGCACCCCGCAGAGCAGGTCTCGATCCCCGACGACACGTTCTCGGGCACGGCAGCATTGCTCGCCCCCCTCCTGCCCGCGACGAGCGCGCTGATCAACCGCTACACCGACCTCGCCGCGCGCGTGCGCCGGACGCTCCCAGACGGGCGCGACTACGAACCCGAGACCTTCGCGTCCGGGCCGCGCGGCTGGGCGCGCAGCCGCGCAGCGCTGCTCGACATCCAGGAGATGTGCCGGAACGCAAGCGTGCCGTTCGTGCTGTTCGACCACACCTTGCCGCGCGTCGCCTCGCTGCAGCCGTTCTGCGAAGAGCACGGCATCGCCTACGAGCCGTTCCACCTGACCGAGGACGACCTCGCGCAGGGCATCACCAACTCGATGCTCGACTCGCACTGCAACGCCGCGGGCCACGACCTGCTCCTGCAGCGCATGCGCGCAGCGCTCGAGCGGCGCGCCCTGCTACCTGCGCGATGACACAGTCGCGCACGATCTCGCGGCGGGGATCCTCTACCCTCACTGCCGGCTCCTACTCCCGACACACACGATGACGACTGCCCCCCTACACGATTCCACCCTCGCCCTGGACGTCGCAGACTTCTGCCGCGGACAGGTGCCCGACGCCCAGCAGCAGCGCTCCAGCTTCCCGAGCTCCGAGCTCTGGGCCGCCGTCGCGAGGACCGGCACGTCGCTCTGGCTCGACACGGGCGACGTGGACGCAGCGCGGGAGCTGTGGGTCCAGGAGTTTGTCGCGCTCACCACGAACAACACGCTGCTCAACAAGGAGGTCCAGAAGGGCATCTACGACGAGCTCGTCCCGGGCGCAGCAAGGCTCCTGCAGGACAAGGGCGCGGCCGGCGCCGAGGTCGTCCAAGAGGTCGCGTTCGTGCTCAACGCCGTGCACGGCCTCAAGCTGGTGCGCACGTTCGACGCTGACGTTTCGGTCGAGCTGCACACCGCGATCAGCCACGACGCCGAAGCGAGCTACCACTACGGCAAGCGCTTCCACGCGATCTGCCCCGACCGCTTCATCGTCAAGGTGCCGCTGACGCCCGCAGGCCTGCTCGCCGCGCGCCGCCTCTCGGACGACGGCATCCGCCTCAACTTCACGCTCGGCTTCTCGGCGCGTCAGAACTGGCTGATCGGGGCCCTCGCACGCCCCACCTGGGTCAACGTGTTCATGGGCCGTATCAACGCGTTCCTCAGCGACAACGACCTCGGCGACGGCAAGAACGCCGGCGAGAAGGCCACGCTCGCCAGCCAGCGCGGCCTGCGCCGCCTCGCGCAGCAGGGCGGCCCGACCGTGCGCCAGATCGGCGCATCGATGCGCAACGGCGACCAGGTCCACGACCTGCTCGGCCTCGACGTCTTCACGATGCCGACCGGCGCGGCCAAGGGCTTCGTCGACCTCGCGCCCGACGCCGCGACGATCGCGGACAAGACGGACGACGACCCCGAGGTGCAGTTCGCCGACGGTGTCGACTTCGGCGGCGACCGGCTGGCCTGCTTCTGGGACATCGACGACCGTTTCGAGAAGGCCGCGGCCAACGCCGCCGGCCTGGACGCCGCCAGCGCGACCGCAGACGACGTGCTCTCGACGCTCGCAGACGGCGGCGCCGGCGACCTGTTCCCGCAGTTCTCCGAAGACGAAGCGGCGAAGGTGGCGGCCGAGGGCAAGATCCCCTCCTACCAGAGCTGGGTCGAGCGCGTGCGCGCCGGCACCTGCAGCTGGGACGGCGTGCTCACGGCAGCGGCGCTGGCGAGCTTCACGCAGGACCAGAACGCGCTCGACGATCGCATCCGCGGCCTGCTCTAGCACGCGCCGCCGGGTCGCGCGTCGAGGACTCCAGGCCGGAAGCGAACGAGCCCGCGGCCCGATCGCTCGGGCCGCGGGCTCGTCGCG
>JBERSB010000229.1:0-5567 GCA_041236755.1 Luminiphilus sp.
CGCGTGGGGCACCGAAGCGACGAGCGGCACCTGGGCGGTGAGCGACGCCAGCGGCAGCAGCAGGCACAGCAGTGCGGGGAGGCGCAACATCCTCGCGACCATACCGCACGGCTCGTTCGTGGCAGGACTGCGCTGACGGTTCTGCTAACGTGTTACGCCCGAAACCCACCCCAGCGCACCCGCGAGCCCCGTTACGGCACCCATGTCCGACGCCCCGAAGATCATCTACACGCACACGGACGAGGCCCCCGCCCTCGCCACCTACTCGTTCCTGCCGATCGTCCAGGCGTTCTGCGCCGGCACCGGCATCGACGTCGAGACGCGCGACATCTCGCTTGCCGGTCGCATCCTCGCGAACTTCGCGGACGCGCTGACGCCCGAGCAGCAGATCGGGGACCACCTGGCCGAGCTCGGTGAGCTCGCGCAGACGCCCGAGGCCAACATCATCAAGCTGCCGAACATCAGCGCGTCGATCCCGCAGCTGAAGGCCGCGATCCAGGAGCTGCAGGCGCAGGGCTACGCGCTGCCCGATTACCCTGACGAGCCCAAGGACGACGCCGAGCGCGAGACCAAGGCCCGCTACGACAAGGTCAAGGGCAGCGCCGTCAACCCGGTCTTGCGCGAGGGCAACTCCGACCGCCGGGCGCCGGCCGCCGTGAAGGCCTACGCCAAGGCGCACCCCCACCGCATGGGCGCGTGGACCGGCGACAACAAGGCGCACGTCTCGTCGATGAGCCAGGGTGACTTCCGCGCGAACGAGAAGTCCGTGACGGTCCAGGACGCCACCGAGGTCTCGATCGAGCACGTCGGCAAGGACGGCAGCGTGACCGCGCTCAAGGGTGGCATCGCGCTCGAGCCGGGCGAGGTGATCGACGCGACCTTCATGAGCAAGAAGGCGCTGACCGGGTTCCTCAAAGAACAGGTCGCCGACGCCAAGGAGCAGGGCGTGCTGTTCTCGCTGCACATGAAGGCGACGATGATGAAGGTCTCCGACCCGATCATCTTCGGCTACGGCGTGCTCGCCTACTTCGCGCCGGTCTTCGAGAAGCACGGCGAGAAGCTCTGCAAGCTCGGCGTCGACCCGCGCAACGGCTTCGGCGACGTCGTCGCCAAGATCCAGTCGCTCCCCGACGCCGAGCGCCAGGAGATCGAGGCGGACGTGCAGGCCTGCTACGACCAGCAGGGCGGCATCGCGATGGTCAACTCGGACAAGGGCATCACCAACCTGCACGTGCCGAGCGACGTGATCATCGACGCGTCGATGCCGGTGGTCGTGCGCGACTCCGGCAGCATGTGGAACGCCGCGGGCGAGCTGCAGCAGTGCAAGGCCGTGATCCCCGACCGCTGCTACGCGGGCGTCTACCAGGCCGTGCTCGAGGACTGCCGCCAGCACGGCGCGCTCGATCCGACGACGATGGGCAGCGTGCCGAACGTGGGCCTCATGGCCAAGAAGGCCGAGGAGTACGGCTCGCACGACAAGACCTTCGAGGCGCCCGCCGACGGCACGATGCGCGTCGTCGACAAGGACGGCAATGTGCTGCTCGAGCACCAGGTCGAGCAGGGCGACATCTGGCGCATGTGCCAGGTCAAGGACGCGCCCGTTCGCGACTGGGTCAAGCTCGCCGTCAGCCGCGCGCGCGCGACCGGCGCGCCGGCGGTGTTCTGGCTCGACAAGGACCGCGCGCACGACGCGCAGCTGCTGCAGAAGCTCGAGGCCTACCTAGGCGACCACGACACCGACGGCCTCGCGTTCCACATGATGTCGCCGGTCGAGGCGTGCAAGTTCTCGCTCGAGCGCATCCGCAGGGGCGAGGACACGATCTCGGTCACCGGCAACGTGCTGCGCGACTACCTGACCGACCTGTTCCCGATCCTCGAGGTCGGCACGTCGGCCAAGATGCTGTCGATCGTGCCGCTGATGAACGGCGGCGGCCTGTTCGAGACGGGTGCCGGCGGCTCGGCGCCCAAGCACGTGCAGCAGTTCAACCAGGAGAACCACCTGCGCTGGGACTCGCTCGGCGAGTTCCTGGCGCTGGCGGCGTCGTTCGAGCACATCGCCGACCGCTACGGCCACCAGACCGCGGGCGTGCTCGGCAAGACGCTCGACGAGGCCAGCGCGCAGTACCTGCTGCAGAACAAGTCACCGTCGCGCAGGGTCGGCGAGCTCGACAACCGCGGCAGCCACTACTACGTCGCGAAGTTCTGGGCCGAGGCGCTCGCAGCGCAGACGGACGACCCGGCGCTCGCCGCGCGCTTCGCGCCGATCAGTAAGGCGCTGTCCGACAACGAAGACGCGATCGTCAGCGAGCTCAACGCGGTCCAGGGACCCGCGTGCGACGTGGGCGGCTACTACCAGCCCGACCCCGAGCGCGCCGCCGCCGCGATGCGGCCCAGCGCGACGCTCAACGGCATCATCGACTGAGTCCGGGCCTTATCAGAAACAGAGGGCGCGCCCGGCCTCGCGCCGGCTCAGCGCTTCTCGATCGTCAGCGTGTCGAACAGGCGCCCCTCGAGGTCGTAGGCCTTCATCTCGAGGGTCTTGCCGTTGACGGCCACGTAGCAGAAGTGGTGGCCGCGCTTGACCGTGTTCTGGAAGAACGGGCGGATCGGGCCGGGCGTCTCGAGCCCGCCGCCGCCGCCACCGGTGATCATGTAGACCGTGCCGTTGCCCGATCCGGTCGCGCGGTCCTCGCGCAGCGGCCACGTGCGCTCGTAGCTGTGGATGTGGCCGTTCCAGACGATGTCGACGCCGTAGCGATCGAACAGCGGCACCAGCTCGCGCGTGCGCAGGTCGCCGCGGGTCGACGGTCCGTACCACGTGTTGCCGTAGTCGTTCTCGTCAGACGAGTAGGCGGGGTGGTGGTAGCAGACGATCTTCCACTCGGCCTTCGAGCGCTTCAGCTCGCGCTCCAGGAACGCGTACTGCTCCGTGCTCGGCGCGACCTTCCGGTTCGAGTCGAGCATGAAGAACTGCGCGTTGCCGTACTCGAACGTGTAGTAGTACTCCGGCGCCGGGAGCGACATGTAGTCGTAGTAGAAGCGCGCGTCGCGCTCGTGGTTGCCGAGCACCGGGAACAGCGCGACCCGCTCGAGCAGCGGCTTCATGCTCGAGAAGAAGTGCTCCAGCCACTGCTGCTTGACCGTGCCCGTGCTCACCAGGTCGCCCGGATGCAGCAGGAAGTTCGGACGCAAAGCCCACGCGTGCTCGGCGACCCGGCCGGAGACCTCGGGGTTGCCCTGCGTGTCGCTGATGACCGCGAACGCGAACGGCTGCCCGGCGCCCGGCGCAGTCTGGAAGCTCAGCACCTCGCCCCAAAGCTCGCGGCCTAGGTCGTCGACGGACTGCACCCGGTAGTAGTAGGCCGTGTCGGGCTCGAGGCCGTCGATGCGCACCTCGTGGAGCCGATGCTTGCCGTCCTGCACCGCGCGCTCCGCGAACGTGGGCTCGCGCTTGTCCTTGGGCCCTACCCAGTCGACCTGCCGGCCCCAGTGCACGAGCGACGTGCTCGGCCGCGTCGTCTCCCAGCGCACCGTCATCCCGGTCTTGGTCGCCCACTGCAGATACGGCTGAACCAGCCACTCGTGGTCGGGGTCGAGCGCGATGTGCGGGTCCGCCTTCGTCAGCGAAGCCCCGTGGACGAACATGTCGCGCACGGCCTCGGCCTTGGCCGTCTCGTCGAACACGCGCGCAGACCGCAGCCGACCGTGCAGCTTGTAGTCCTCGTCGTCGTCCTTGTAGCCACCGAGCACCAGCGGCGCGCGGCGCGGATAGAGCACGGCGCCGGACTGGTCGCGGCTCTCACCGTCGAGCGCGCCGTTGACGTAGAGCCGCATCACCGCGCCGTCGTAGGTCGCGCAGACGTGGTAGTAGCGCCCCTCGTCGTAGCGGGTCTTGCCCTTGAGGTAGGTCATCTTGCCGTCGCCGTCGTCGGCGCCGACGGTCGCGAGGCCGAAGGTGAAGACGCGCTCGTCGTAGCCGAGCACCCAACCGGTCTCGGCGTTGCCGTTGTCCTGGATCACGCCGAGGATGCCGCCCCACTGCGTCGGCGTGTTGATCGAGACCCACGCGGTCACGGTCATGTGCTTACTGGGCAGCTTCTGCTCGCTCTTCTTGAAGTCGTCCGCGAGCACGACCCGCGTCGACTTGCCGTCGAAGAACAGCGCGGTGCCGCCCGGGTCCTCGACGAACGCGACCTCTCCTTCGACGCGGCCGTCGACGCCGAGCAGCGACTGCAGCTTGCCGTCGGCGACGAACTCCTTGCCGAGCTGCCAGCTCCCGACCGGGTCCGGGCCGTCGTGCGGCAGGGCGACGAGGACGAGACACACGGCGAGGCGGGCGCGCATACGCGCAGTCTACGAGGCCGGGCAGTCAGCGCAGCGCCGAACCGGTGCGGGAGCCCGCCGCGCGCGCGAGCTCGCGCGGCGTGCCACAGAACACGACGCGGCCGCCGTCGGCGCCCGCCCCGGGCCCCAGGTCGACGACGTGGTCGGCAGACGCGATGACGCCCAGGTCGTGCTCGACGGCGAGGATCGTGTGCCCTTGCGCGAGCAGCTCGTCCAGCGCGCCCTGCAGCGCTGCGACGTCGTCTGTGTGCAGGCCGCGCGTCGGCTCGTCGAGCACGAACAGCGAGCGGCCGGACAGCTCTGTCGCGAGGTGGGTCGCCAGCAGGACGCGCTGCGCCTCGCCGCCCGACAGCATGTCGCCGGCCTGGCCGAGCGTCAGGTAGCCGAGCCCGAGCCGCTCCGCTGTCGCGAGCGGCTTGCGCAGCTTGGCGTTGCCGCGCTGCGGCAACTCGGCGAGCAGCTCTCCGATCGTCGAGCCGAGCATCTGCGACATATCCCGGCCGAGCCAGCAGACCGAGCGCGTCGCTTCGTCGAAGCGCCGGCCCTCGCACACATCGCACGGCGTCCACTGGCCCGCGCCGAGGAAGTCGAGGTCGCTGCGCAGCCAGCCGACGCCGCCGCACGACCGGCAAGCACCTCCCGACTTGCCGCGCAGCGCGAAGTGCGACGCGCGCCATCCACGCGCCTTGGCCTCGTCGGTCCCTGCGTAGCGCTTGCGGAGCTCGTCGTAGACGCCGAGCGACGTGGCGACGCAGGACTGCCGCGACCGATGTGCCCGCGCCGACGCGTCGTCGACAACGGCCGCGAACGCGTCCAGGCCGGTGATCCCGCGGCACCCGACCGGCGCGCCCGCGCGCGCCGAGGCCGCCACTACGCCGCGGAGCAGCGTGGTTTTGCCGCTCCCGGACACGCCAGTCACGACCGTCATCTGCCCCGTCGAAAACGCGACGTCGAGGTCCTGCAGCGTATGGGCGAAGGCGCCCGTCACCTCGATGGCTCCCGTCGCCGCCGCGCGCGGCGCTGACCGGAGCGGTGGAGCACCCGAGCGCAGCAGCCGCGCCGTGCGGGACGACGCCTCCAGCGCTTCGGGAGCAGCGGCAGCGACGATCGCGCCGCCGTGTGGCCCTGCTGCGGGGCCGACCTCGACCACGAACGAAGCTGCGGCTGTGACCTTGCGATCGTGTTCGACCGCGACCACCGCGTTGCCCGCGGCCACGAGCTCG
>JBERSB010000230.1:0-3673 GCA_041236755.1 Luminiphilus sp.
TAGCTCCAGACCGTAGCGCCGCTCGCGTCGACCTCGCGCACGCGGCTGACGCTGAACTCGACGAGCAGCGTGTTGCCGGACTCGAGGCGCTCGGCGTCCCAGGCGCCGCAGATCTCGTCGAGCGACCCGACCTGATCGCCGCGGCCGTCGACCTCCACCAGTCTGTTGTCGGAGTAGTCGGCGAACAGGGTGTGCCCGCGCATGGCGGGCGCTGCCGGCGTCGCGTCGACGAACATGGCAGCTCCGCCGGTACTGCGGCCTTCGGGCGCGCCTGCGCACGCGCTCATCGACACGGCGAGGCACGCGCACAGTGCTGCGCGGAGGGGACGGGACTTCGGATGGCTCGGATCGTTGTGCATCGCGCTGCTCGAATGGCTCGAAGAGCGGTGGCCGTCCGCCTGCCAGCAGGCACCCAGACCGACACCGCAGTTCGCGGACGCGAGATGTTAGCCGTGCGCCGACACAGCGGCGTCATGCGATCCGCGCGGAGCGCCTCCATGTAAGGCATGTGCAACGCGCGAATGCCGCTGGCCTTCGAGCACGTCGTCCGTAGATTCCCCGACTCCGACCCCCTCCCACGTCGCAAGAGCCCAAGCCCGTGCTCCGCACCACAGTCCCTGTCTTCTGCCTCGCGCTCGGCAGCGCGCTCGCCCAGTCTTCTCCGCCCGCGTCCGAACTGCAGAACCCTGGCGAGCACCCCCCCGCACAGGACCCTGCGGCCGCGGAAGAGCAAGCACCCGGCCAGGGTACGGCCGGGACCGAGACCCAGCAGGTCCTCGTCACGGCAGAGAAGTGGGGCGGCGACGCAGTGAAGGAGCTGCCGCGCAGCGTCACGCCGATCTCGGCGCAGCTGCTCGAGGACGCCGGGATCAACTCGATCGAGGAGGCGGCGCGGTTCGTTCCCAACGCGCTGGTCACCGGCTTCACCGCGCGCCGGCTGAGCTTCCCCTACGTGCGCGGCGTCGGCTCCGGCCAGGGAGACCCGGCGGTCGGGACGTTCGTCGACGACGTGCCCCAGCTGAGCGTCAGCAGCACCAACCTGTCGCTCGTCGGCCTCGACCGCATCGAGGTGCTGCGCGGTCCTTCGGGCGCGCTCTGGGGGCGCAACACCATCGGCGGTGCGATCAACCTGATCTCCAAGGCCCCCGCGTGGCAGCCCGGCGCCGAGCTCGTCGACACGTTCGGCAACTACGGCGCGCAGCGCTACCAGGTGCGCGCGACGGGGCCGGTGACCGACGAGACCCTCGCCGCGAGCTTCTCGGCGTCCTACGAGCTGCGCGACGGCTACACCTCGAACGACTTCACCGGCAACGACGTCGACTCACGGGACAGCAAGTTCGCCCGCGGCCAGCTGCTCTGGGCGCCCGACGACGACAACACGGTCCGGTTCACGCTCTACGGCGAGAGCACGCGCGACGGCGGCTTCGTGCTGTCAGACGTAGCAGGCCTGCGCGCCAACCCCTACCGCATCAACCAGGACTTCGAGGGCCGCACCGATCGCGACATCCAGGCGGCGTCGATGGTGTGGAACCACTACGGCGACGGCTTCGAGTTCACGTCGATCACCTCGGCGCAGAGCTGGCAGATCGACGAGAGCGCAGACTTCGACTTCTCGGCGCTCGACTTCGTTCGGCGCTTCACCAACGAGGAGGAAGACTACGCCTACCAGGAGTTCCGCCTGCAGTCGGCGGACGACTACGACCCCACCGACCGCGACGCGACCGGCATCCGCTGGCTCGTGGGCATGAGCGGCTTCTACAGCGACGAACAGCGCGCTGCGGGCAACGAGTTCCGCCCCGACGCGGTCGGCGTGCTGCCGGGCGTGGTCGCCGCGGGCACCGACCGCAGCGTCGGGGACTTCCAGAGCTGGGCGCTGAGCGCGTTCGGTCAGGTCTCGGCGCTGCTCGGCGGCGGCCTCGAGCTGTCCGGCGCGATCCGCTACGACTACGAGGACAAGAAGGCCGGCATCAACCGCGTATTCGACGTCGGCGGCTTCGCCTCGCCGCTCGGCTCGACGAGCCAGGAGCGCTCCTTCGAGCGCGTGCTGCCGCGCGCCAGCGTGAGCTTCCGCCCCGACGAGGACGTCACGTCCTACTTCACGGTCGCGCGCGGCTTCAAGGCCGGCGGGTTCAACCTCACCGCGCCCGGCGGGCAGGAGTCGTTCGGCAACGAGACCAGCTGGACCTACGAGCTGGGCACGAAGTCTCGCTGGCTCGACGACCGCGTGCAGGCCAACGCAGCCGTGTTCTTCGTCGACTGGGAGGACATGCAGCTGAGCCAGTTCGACCCGTCCGCCGGCGGCTACGTCAGCAACGCGGGCGAGTCGACGAGCCAGGGCGTCGAGCTCGAGCTGACCGCGGCGCTCAGCGACGAGCTGACCGTGTTCGGCACCGCGGGCTACCTCGACACCGAGTTCGACCGGTTCACCGACCAGTTCGGGCAGAACGCGGCGGGCAACAGCCTGCCGTTCGCGCCGGACTGGACGTTCGGCGCGGGCGCGCAGTACGTGACCCGCTTGACCGAGAGCTGCGCCGCGTTCGCGCGCGTCGACTACTTCCACGTCGGCCGGTTCTACTACGACGCCGGCAACCTCGGCGGCGACCGCTACGACCTGACCAACCTGCGCGTCGGCGTCGACCACGACCGCTGGCGCGTCGACCTGTTCCTGCAGAACGCGTTCGACGAGGACTACGTCCCGATCGCGTTCCAGGCCAACCCAGGGGACCCGACCCAGTTCGTCGGACAGAACGGCGCGCCGCGCACGTTCGGCCTGTCGCTGCGGCTGACGTTCTGACCCAGCCGAGACGAACCCAGCTGCGGCCAACCCAGCCGCGGCCAACCCAGCCGCGGCCAACCCAGCCGCGGCCAACCCAGCCGCGGCGGCGCTACCGGCCGACGCAGAACAGCTTCTCGTTGGTCCGGATCAGCACGTCGCCGTGCGCGACGACGATCGACGAGCGGATGTGGTCGTCGTCCTCGGTCCCCATGGCGACGCGGTGCACCACCTCACCGCTGCTGGCGTCGAGCACGACGACGAGGCCGTTGTGGTCGATGCACCACACGCGCCCGTCGGCCACCGTCGGGCTCGCGCGCCAGAGGTGGTCCTTGGGCATGTCCGTCGACCAGAGCACCTCGCCGTCCGCGGCGCGCACGCGCGAGATCGCCGAGCGCACGTCGCTGAGCACGAAGAAGCTGCCGTCGTGGAACGCCGGCGTCGGCACGTCGCTCGAGACGAGGTTCGGGCGTCCGCCGCTCTTCCAGACCATCGCATCGTCCGGCTGATCGCCGGAGCCTCCCAGGCGCACTGCGTAGACCGGCGCGCGCTTGGGCGCGCAGACGAGCGCGACGCCGTCGCCGACGACGACCGACGGCACGAGGCGCCAGAAGCGCTCGCGGTGGCCTTCGTTCCAGGTCCCCCACCGCCACAGCTCGGCGCCGCTCTTCGGGTCGTGGCCCGTCAGCACGTCGCCGCCGACCAGGAGCAGCTCCTTGCGTCCGTCTGCGCCGACGTACGGGATCATCGTGGTGTAGGACTCGAGGCTCTCGACCTGCGCAGGCGACGGGCGGACGTGGCGGAACACGTTCTTGCCGGTGCGCACGTCCACAGCGAGCACGAACGACTCGATCGGCTCGGGCGCGGCGCCGGCTGACGCCTCCTGGGCCTGCTTGCCGC
>JBERSB010000231.1:0-5528 GCA_041236755.1 Luminiphilus sp.
CCTGTGTCTAGCCTAGACCGAATCGGCATCAGGACAACCGCACGACCACGCCCGATTTTCCCGCCTCTGCCCGCCGCGCGTGCATGGGCTCGCCGGCGACCCAGCGCTTTCTGCGGCGCCTCGTTACAGCGACGCGAGCAGGGCGCAGATGCGATCCTGCAGCGCGCGCCACGGCCGGGCTGAGCCGACGAAGTTCTGGCAGAGCACCGCAAACGCCAGTCGGCGGCCCGAGCGCGTGTCGATGTAGCCCGCGAGGTTGCTGACTGCCGAGATCGTGCCGGTCTTGGCGAACACCCGCCCCTCTGCAGCGGTGCCCTTCATGCGGCCCTGCAGCGTGCCGTCGACGCCGGCGATCGGCAGGCTGGCACGGAACAGCTGCCCGCCAGCACCTCCCAGGCGGTGCATGTCGACGAGGATCCGGACCAGCAGGTCTGCGCTCACCAGGTTGTAGTGCGACACGCCGCTGCCGTCGGACACCCGGTAGCCGCCCGGTTCCACGCCGAGGCTCTCCAGATCTGCTGCGAGGGTCATGCGGCCGATGGTCTCCGACTCCTGCCCGAGCTCGACCGCGTGGCGCTCGCTCGCTCCTGCCAGGCAGCGCAGCAGCAGCTCCGCGCCGAGGTTGTCGCTGGCTTTGTTGGTCTCGATGACGACGTCGCGGACCGAGCGCTCGAAGACCGCGGTGACGCCGGCTGCCACCTCGCGTCGCGGCTCGACCGCGACACCTCCCGAGCAGGACACGCCCGCACGACGCAGCGCGTCCACCAAGACGTGTCCCGTGAACCTCGCGGGATCGGGCACGCTGATGCGCCGTGTCGTCGCGCCGGCGTCCGGCAGCGCACCGCGGACGCGCACGACGTCGGCTTCGCGGTAGCGGCCGCGGCTGACCCGCAGCGCCCCTTCCGAGCGGTCGACCACCGCTCGCAGCTGCCCCGCGACCGGCAGCAGCTCGGCTGCCAAAGCGGCTCCGTCGGCGGAGAGCCGGACGGTGACGCAGCCGCGATCGACCGCCGCGCCGGACAGCAGCGGCTGGAAGGTCGACGGTTCGTCGTCCCACATCCAGCCCTCGCCCCAGCGCGGCGCCTCGCGCAGCGGGTCCATGACGAGCACGCTGCCAGACACCTCGGTGACCCCCTGCGCCGCGAGCGTCCGCGCCATCGAACGAACGTCCTCGACGCCCAAGAACGGGTCCCCGCCCCCGAGCAACACGACCTCACCCCGCGGCGCGCCGTCGCAGATCAGCTGGGTCACGAACGGCGTCTCCAGGTCGCGCCGACAGATCGACGACGTGGTCAGCAGCTTCATCGTGGACGCCGGCCGGCAGAGCCGCTGGGCCTCGCGCGACAGCACGACCTCGCCGGTCTCCAGGTCGACGACCAGCGCGCAGACCTGAACGGGGTGGTCGTCGTAGTCAGCCAGCAGCGCCGCCGCCTCCTCCGACGGCGCCGTCGCGCAGCCGGCCAGCAACAGCGCGAGGGTGGCGAGCGTCAGGACCTTCATGTCCGTGAGTCTAGGAGCAGAGCGGCGCTCCGGCCCCAACCACCTTTGCGCAGCGGCAGCTCGCCCCTACCATCGCGCCGAGGTCGGCACCTGCCGACCCCATCGCCATGAGCAAGGACAAGAAGGCCAAGAAGCCGATCCTGGTCGGACCGATCCGCCACAACCTCGAGGCGTTCGGCGTCGCGATCCTCGCCGCCGTGCTGCTGAAGTGGTTCTGCATCGAGGCCTACCAGATCCCGACCTCGTCGATGCAGCCGACGCTGATGGGCAGCAGCGAGGCGCGCGTCTACGACCGCATCCTCGTCAACAAGCTGATCCAGACGTTCCGCGAGCCGCAGCGCTGGGACATCACGGTCTTCAAGTACCCGCTCCAGAAGAACCAGAACTACGTCAAGCGCATCGTCGGCATGCCCAACGACCGCCTGACGATCGCCGGCGGCAACGTCTACCAGGTCGAGGGCAGCGGCGCGTCGGCGAAGTACACGCCGCTGCGCAAGCCCGACGACCTCCAGGCCGCGATGTGGAAGAACGTCTACCCGCTTCGCCGCGACGCGCGCTCGGAAACCAAGGCGTTGGGGCAGGTGTGGGGCGCGTCCCCGAGCCGCGCAGCCAACGAGACCGCGACCGGCTTCACGCTCGACGCCGGCGGCAAGCAGGCGCGGCTCTACTTCCGTGACGAGACCGACGGCGGGATGATCGACGCCGTCTGGGACGGCTACCCCGCCGGCGTCGCGGCGCTGATCCGAGACCAGGCGGCGGGCCGCTACCCCATCGAGATCTGCCCCGACGTGCGGCTGGGTGCCGACGTCACGATGACGCAGGTCCAGCGCTCGTTCGCGATCGAGGTGGAGGTCCTGCGACCCGGCCTCGACAAGCTGGTCTACGCGCTCGTCGTCGAGTCCGGCAAGGGCCGCGTCGAGGTGCGCGACGGCAACAAGGTGGTGCTCGGCGCGTCCGAGCCGTTCGACGTGGCGCTCGCGGCGAACACCGAGACCAACCTCGCGTTCGCACACGTCGACGACCGCCTGATGGCGTGGCAGGACGGCAGCGAGCTGGTCCGCTGGGACTGTGAGCAGTGGGCGTGCCGAGAAGGCTGCGTCGTCACGGGCGCCCAGCCCGCGGCCGGACAGAAGGTGATCCCCCAGTTCGTCTGCACCGGCAAGGGCACCGTCACGCTCGCCGACGTGCGCCTCGACCGCGACCAGCACTACGCCCGCGACATCGCGCCGGAGGTGATCGAGGTCCCCGACGGCCACTACTACATGCTCGGTGACAACGTCCGCCAGTCGATCGACTCGCGCGGCTGGACCGCGATCACCATCGGCGTCGACGCCGACGACAACGTCGTGCCCGTCGACAGCCCCGCGTGCGTGCGCAAGATCCGCGGCAACAAGCGCGCGATGGACCTCGACAACCCGCCCGACCGCGACGAGACCCCGATCGGCCTGCCGACCGAGGACGCGATCGTGATGATCGACGAGTTCGGCGAGATCCTGCGCCTCAACGCCGAGATCGGACCAGACTGGGGGCCCGAGGTGACGTTCCGAAAGATCGGCGCCGATACCGACGACCAGGGCGCGGTCTTCTCCGCGGTCGACACGGCCAACACGAAGGGCATCTCGTTCGTGCCGCGCAGCGACATCGAGGGCCGCGCGCTGCTGGTCTTCTACCCCATCCGTCCGCTCAGCTGGATCTTCCGCAACGAGTGGCCCGGCCGCGCCGGCTTCGTGCGCTAGGCAGAGACGTCACATCAGCGGGCGCGCGACCCCGGTCAGCGCTCGCGCGAGCTCGACCATGACGATCGTCGTCGCCTCGTGCACGCCGGGGAACGCCCCGACGTCGACGTAGCGCTGGTAGAACGCGGCGTCGCGGCGCGACACGGGCTCGGCGCCGGGCCGCAGCGCGAACTGCGCGGTCCACGCGAACGGCCACAGGTCCAGCGTGGTCATCCCTCGCAGCACGTCGTTGACCTGCGCGCCCACCTCCGCCAGCACCGCACGCGGCAGGCTGCGCTCGCGGACCGCGACGACCCAGCTGTTCTCCGGCCGGGCGTCCCGCGCGATCGCGGCAGACAGCGCCGCGGCGAACCGCTCGTCCCAGACCGCCAGCAGCACTTCGGTGTTGAGCGCCTCGGAGCGCGGGTCGAGGTTGTAGCTGCCGATGACCGCCAGCCGGTCGTCGATGACCAGGCTCTTGGCGTGCAGGGAGAGCCGCGGGCCGGGCTCGCCGCCCGGACCGGCCAGTGAGGCGTGGCCGGGCACGATCTCGCCCATGTGCGCGGGATACGGCTGCAGCTCGAACACCTCGAGGTCGAGGTCCTCGAGCGCCTGCCGCCGCTGTCGCAGCGCGTGCGCATAGCTGGGCCAGTTGTCGGTCGAAGCCAGCGAGTTGGTGTGCACGCGGACGGCTGCGCCGCGCGCGCGCACCATGTCGAACAGCTCCAAGGCGGCGTCCGAGAAGACCATGTAGGGCGACTGCACCCAGACGGAGCGCTCTGCTGCGCCCAGCGCGCCGATCAGGCATCGCGCGACGCTCGGCGCGACGCTGTCGATCGACGGCTTGCCGGGCACGTCCACCCAGAGCGCAACCTCTTCGACGTCGTAGTAGCGAAGCCCGGGGCCACCGCCGCCGAGCCGCGCCTCGACGCCTCGCAGAAGGTCGGCGACGCCGAGGTCTTCGGGCCCGAACGGCCAGCTCCGCTCCGCGGTCTGCCGCGCCGCGGCCACGTCCTGCAGCTCTGCTGCCGGGACGCTCAACATGTGGTTCCAGTACTCGTCGAAGCTCGCGGCCATGCGCTCTACGACCGGCCCTTCGACCACGACGTCGCGGTCCCGGTAGACGAGCCGCGGGTCCATGTCGAAGTAGCTGTCCTGGTAGTTGCGCCCGCCACAGACGGCGACCTCGCCGTCCACCACGACGAGCTTGTTGTGCATGCGTTGGTTGCAGCCGTCGAAGTCGGTGAGCATCGCGCCGAGGCGGTCGAGCGCGCCGTCGGCGAGGTTGCCGGACTCGGGCGAGTAGAGCCGGAGCTCGAAGTTGGGATGCGCGAGGCAGACGCGCGCAGCCTGCGCGGGCAGCTCTGCGGTGAACATGGCATCCGCCAGCACGCGTACCGCGACGCCCCGCCTCGCCGCCCGGACCAGCTCGTGCAGCTGCAGCCGCGTCGTCGGCTGGTCGTCGAGGATGAACGTCTGGACGCAGATCGACCGCTGCGCGGCCCGGAAGCTGCGGACCCGGTAGTCCAGGGCGTCTCGGCCTGTGTCGAGGACCGCGAGCCGGTGCGGCGCCAGCACGCGACCTTCGAGATGCGGCGCCGCCGCGACCGTCTCGCGCAGCCACGGCCCGTAGCTGCTGCAGCTCGCGGCGACGAGCGACAGCGCAGCAGCTGTGCAGAGTCTTCTCACCCGTGCGCGCTTCACCACGACATTCGTAGCCCGAACGCGCACATCGGCGAAGGAGCATCCATGAGACCGGCAGACAGTGCACCTGTTCTTGCTGGCGCCGGTCGTGGTCTCGTCGGAGACTCCGTCCCGTGCTCGATCCCAGCGCGATTCGTGAGTGTGCCCCGCCCGTCACGCCCGGGCGCGCGCCCAGCCGCAGGAGGCTCGCCCGATGAGCCTCGGTGACGCAGAGCAAGGCGCTGCGGCGACCCCGCCTGTGACCTCGGCGGCAGAGGAGATCCTGCACACCGACGAGCTGGTCAAGGCCTACCGCGGCCGCCGCGTGGTCGACCAGGTGAGCCTGAGCGTGCGCGAGGGCGAGATCGTCGGCCTGCTCGGCCCCAACGGCGCGGGCAAGACGACGACGTTCCGCATGGTCGTGGGCATGGTCACGCCCGACCAGGGCAGCGTCGTGCTCAACGGCGAAGACGTCACCCGGCAGCCGATGTACCGCCGCGCGCGGCGCGGCCTGGGCTACCTCGCGCAGCAGGAGTCGGTGTTCAAGAAGATGTCGGCGATCGACAACATCCGCTGCGTGCTCGAGGCGCGGGGCATGAAGCGGAGCGACCGCGAAGAGCGCGCGCGCGA
>JBERSB010000232.1:0-2081 GCA_041236755.1 Luminiphilus sp.
CGAGGCCGCCGCGGCGCGCGCGCCGGGCATCGTCGACGCCTACCAAAAGCGGCTGTTGCAGCGGGTGCCGGAGTTCGTCGCGGCCAACGTCCCGACGCCGCCGCCTGCGGTCGACCTCGTCCGGGAGGTCGCGCTGTTCTCCGACAAGGTCGACGTCGCAGAAGAGCTCCAGCGCCTGCGGGCCCACCAGCAGGAGGTGCGCAACGCCCTGCAGCAGGGCGGCGAGGTAGGCCGCCGGCTGGACTTCCTGCTCCAGGAGCTGCTGCGCGAGGCCAACACGCTCGGCTCGAAGTCGCCGGACACCGAGACCGCGCACGTCGTGGTTGCGATGAAGGGCTGCATCGCCACGATGAAGGAGCAGGTCGCCAACCTCGAGTGACGAAGCGATGAGCGAGACGAAGGGCAAGCTGGTCGTGATCTCCGGGCCGTCGGGCGCGGGCAAGACGTCGGTTTGCCGCGTGCTCAAGGAGAGCCCCGAGGTCGAGTTCTCGGTCAGCGCGACCACGCGCAAGATGCGGGTCAGCGAACAGCACGGCGTCGACTACCACTTCCTGACCCGCGAGCAGTTCGAGGCGCGCCTCGGCGAGGACCAGTTCCTCGAGCACGCCGAGTACAACGGCAACCTCTACGGCACGCCGCGCTGGCCGATGGACGACGCGCTGGAGCGCGGCAAGACGTTCCTCGTCGAGATCGAGGTGGACGGCACGCGGCAGCTACGGCGTCGCGGCGTCGCGGGGCTCTACCTGTTCATCGAGCCGCCGAGCATCGCCGAGCTGCGCCAGCGGCTCGAGCGGCGCGGCACCAACGCGCGTGAGGAGATCGACCAGCGCGTGCAGATCGCCGAGCAGGAGATCGCCGCGGCCCGCGAGACGGTCGGCGGCGCGCCGCTCTACGACCACTTCGTCGAGAACGTCGACCTCGCCGCGACCATCGAGCGCGTGCGGGAGCTGCTGTGGCCGTGAACGGCGACGCAGGCGCGCGGCCCAAGGCGGTGCTCGGCGTCGCGGCCGGGGTGGCCGCCTACAAGGTCGCGTTCGTCGCGAGCCGCCTCGTGCAGCTCGGCGTCGACGTGCGCGTCGCGATGACGCCGTCTGCGCTCGCCTTCGTCGGTCCGGCGACCTTCGGCGGGCTGACCTCGTCGCAGCCGATCCTGTCGTCGACGCAGGTCGACGCCGACGGCAGCGTGCCGCACATCGACGCCGCGCAGGGCGCGGGCGTCTTCTGCATCGCGCCGGCGACGGCCGGCGTGCTCGCCCAGCTCGCGAGCGGCGCCACCGACGACCCCGTAGCGCTGCTGGCCACGACCGTGCGCTGTCCGATCGTGCTGTGCCCGGCGATGAACGACGCGATGTGGGAGCGCGAGTCCGTGCAGCACAACGTCGCGACCCTCCGGGCGCGCGGCTGCGAGACGCTCGGCCCCGTCGAAGGCCACCTCGCCGAAGGCTACGACGCGATCGGGCGGATGGTCGAGCCCGAGGCGATCGTCGCCAGGCTGAGCAGCATCTTGGGGCTCGCGTGACAACGCCAGGGGACGCAGCTGCGGGCGGCGCGGCTGCGGACTGGCGCGCCTATGCCCTCACCGGGCCGGACGCCGACCTCGCGCTCGCGTTCCTGCACGTGCATGCCGACGTCCAGGGCGTGGTCGAGGGCGACGCCGAGCACGTCGTATGGATGGTCGGCTGTGCGCCGGCGCTGCCCGCAGGCCTCGACGTCGAGGTCGAGGAGCGCGTGGTCGCGGCGACGGACTTCACCGTCACCGGGCTCGAAGACGACGGCGCCATCTTCGTCGCCGACGACCTGCTGGTGCGGCCGCCGTGGATCGAGCGGCCTGCCGGGTTCCGTGGCGTCGAGCTGATCGTGCCCCGCGGCGGCGCGTTCGGCAGCGGCGAGCACGCGAGCACGCAGGCCGCGCTGCTGATGCTGCACCGCGCGTGGAGCGCGCCTTCGAGCGGCGCCGCCGTCGGCTGCGGCTCGGGCGTGCTGGCGCTCTACGCCCAGGTCCGCGGCGTGGCGCAGCTCGAGGCCTGCGACATCGACCGGCCCGCGGTCGCCGCTGCCCGCGCGCTGCTGCCGGGCGCGCG
>JBERSB010000233.1:0-2500 GCA_041236755.1 Luminiphilus sp.
GCCTACGATGCCGCGGCGCAGCACGCCGCTTCCCGATGATCTCCAGCCTCACCAACATCGTCGCGCGCCGTGACCTGCTGAAGGAGCTGGTAGTGAGCGAGCTCTGCCGCTCGATCGCAGGCAGCAAGCTCGGGTGGCTGTGGTGGTTCTTCGACCCCTTGCTGATGATGCTCATCTACTGGGGCATCGTCGCGGGCTTGTTCGGTCGCGGCGGCGACCGCTACGACCCGTACCCGCTGTTCATCTTCAGCGCGCGGGTCACCTGGAAGCACTTCGCGACCTCGGTCGGCCGCTCCCTGACGCTGCTGCGCAGCAACGAACGCCTGATCAAGTCCGTGGCGTTCCCGACGATCGTGCTGCCGCTGTCGCTGGTGTTCTCCGGTTTCGTCTACTTCCTCGCCGGGTTCGCGATGCTGCTGGTCGCGACGCTGATCTGGCCGAGCCCGAACCACTCGGGCACCTACTGGAGCGTGCTCCAGGTGTTCCCGCTGATGGTCTTCCAGCTCGCGATCACGGCCGGCGTCTGCCTCGCGATGTCCTGCTACGGCGCGCTGCTACAGGACCTGCGGCTGTTCGTCACGCACGTCCTGCGCGTCGGTTTCTACGTGTCGCCAGGCCTCTACGGCATCGACATGATCCAGCGCAAGCTCGAGGTCGCGGTGCAGGCGCCCTGGGGCTCGGTGCTCTACGGCGCCTACATGGCCAACCCCTTTGCGCTGCTGATCAGCGGCTACCGCAACGCGTTGCTCTACGGCGCTGCGGTACCGTGGCACTGGTGGCTCGCGCTCACGGCCGAGGCTGCGTTCGTCCTGTGGCTCGGCTACCGCATCTACCAACACCATGACCGCCGCGTCATCAAGTTCCTCTGAGCAAGGCGCTGTGCCGCCGGTCATAGAGCTCCGCGGCGTCGGGCTCTGGTTCCGGCTGCACCAGCGGTCGCGCAGATCGCTCCGTGAGATGCTCACGGGCAAGGAGCGGGAGTCGGCGCTCCGCACCAAGTGGGCGCTCCGCGACGTCGACCTCACCTGTCGCGAAGGCGAGAGCTGGGGCATCGTCGGCCACAACGGCGCCGGCAAGAGCACGCTCTGTCACGTGCTCGCCAACATCCTCACTCCGGACGAGGGCACCGCCGAGGTGCGCGGCAAGGTGTCCGCGCTCGTGAAGCTCGGCGCCGGCATCAGCCCCGAGCAGACGGGCCGTGAGAACGTGCTGCTCTACGCGTCGTTCCTCGGCATCCCGCGCGAGCTGATCCTGGAGCGCATGGAGGACATCGCGAGCTTCTCGGAGCTGGGCGAAGCGCTCGACGAGCCGGTCCGCACGTATTCGACGGGCATGCGCGCGCGCCTGGGGTTCTCGGTGGCGACGGCGCTGGATCCCGAGGTGCTGATCCTCGACGAGGTCCTCGCCGTCGGAGACCGCGCGTTCAAGAAGAAGAGCCGTGCGCGGATGGAGGAGCTGATGGGCAAGAGCAAGTGCATCCTGACCGTCACCCACTCCATGTCGTTCATTCGCAACGCGACGACGCACTGCCTGTGGTTGGACCACGGCCGGGTACGCATGGCCGGCCCGACGGCGGAAGTGCTGCCCGCATACGAAGAAGACACGGAAGCCGCAGACGCGTGACGGGAGGGTGCGCGCCCCGGACTGTTGCCGGGAGTTTCGCGTACACCGGCTGCACGCGCCTCTGAGCCTCGCGAGGGCCCAGCCTCAAGGCGGTCGGCGGTGGCGTTACCGCGCGAGCGTCAGTCGGCGGCCGAGAAGGTCGCTTCCAGCGCGTCGACGATGCGGTCGGCGGTCTCGCCGTCCCAAAGATCGGGGACCTGCCTGCCAGACGGGTCCGCCGCGAGCGCCTCCTTGGCGAGCGAGAGGATCTTGGCAGGGTCGGTCCCCGCCAGCACGTTGCTGCCCTGGGTGATCGTGATCGGCCGTTCGGTGTTCTCGCGGATCGTCACGCAGGGGATGCGGTGCCACGTGGTCTCTTCCTGCAGCCCGCCGGAGTCGGTCAACACGATCTTGCTGTCCTTGACCAGCGCCGTGAAGTCGAGGTAGCCGAGCGGCTCGGTGAGCAGCAGCGCCGAGCGTTCGGCGGCGTCGCCGAGCCGGCCGCGGGTGCGGGGGTGGCACGGGAACACCAGCGGCAGGTTCTTCGAGATCTCCTCCAGCGCGCCGAGGATGCCCTGCAGCACCGCGGGGTCGTCGACGTTCGACGGGCGGTGCAGCGTGACGACGCCGTATGCGGCGGGCAGCTGGAGGCGCTCACGGATGTCGGACGGAGCGAGGTGCTCGAAGCGGTGCTTGAGCGCGTCGATCATGATGTTGCCGACGTGCACGATGCGGCTCGGGTCGACGCCCTCTTGGAGCAGGTTCTCGTCGCCGTCGGGCGACGGCGTCAACAACAGGTCCGCGAGGCAGTCGGTGACGAGCCGGTTGATCTCCTCGGGCATCTCGCGGTCGCGGCTGCGCAGCCCGGCCTCGACGTGGGCGACCGGGACCATGAGCT
>JBERSB010000234.1:0-8219 GCA_041236755.1 Luminiphilus sp.
CCAGCTGCGACCAGGTCGGCGGCGCGTCGGTCTGCGCGCCTTCCGCCGCCGCGGCCGCCGCGCCGACGCGCTCGGCAGCGAGGAAGCGCGCCGCCGCCGCCGCCAGCATCGCCACCTCGCGGTGCTCGCGGCTCTCGGTCTCGATGGTCGCCAGGATGCTGGTGTCGTAGTTGCCCGACTCGAACTCCTCGCTCTCGAGGGCCTTGAGCGCGACCGGGAGCGACGTCGCCACGCCGACGATGCGCAGCTCGCGCAGCGCGCGCTTCATGCGCATCATCGCCTGGCCGCGGTCGTTGCCGTGCACGATCAGCTTGCCGAGCATGCTGTCGTAGTGCGGCGTGACCTCCAGGCCGCGGAACATCGCGCTGTCGAGCCGCACGCCCGGCCCGCCGGGCAGCCCGAGCCGCTTGATCGAGCCGAGCGACGGGAAGAACGTGCTCGGGTCCTCGGCGTTGATGCGGACCTCGATCGAGTGGCCGCGCGGCTCGTTGGGCTGGCGGACCTCCTGGCCCGCGCCGACGCGGATCATCTCCCGCACCAGGTCGACGCCGAAGCGCTCCTCGGTGATCGGGTGCTCGACCTGCAGGCGGGTGTTCATCTCGAGGAAGTAGAACTGGCCGCGCGAGTAGAGGAACTCGACCGTGCCGGCACCGACGTAGTTGACCTCCTTGGCGAGGCGGCACGCGGCCTCGCCCATCTGCTCGCGCAGCTCGGGCGTGAGCACGGTGCACGGCGACTCCTCGACCAGCTTCTGGTGGCGGCGCTGCACCGAGCACTCGCGCTCGCCGAAGTGCACCACGTTGCCGTGCTTGTCGGCGAGGATCTGGATCTCGACGTGCCTGGGCTCGAGCACGAACTTCTCGAGGTAGACGCGGTCGTCGCCGAACGCGCCCCGCGCCTCGGCCTGCGCCATGCGGAACGCCTCGAGCAGCCCGGACTCGTCCTCGACGATCCGGATGCCCTTGCCGCCGCCGCCGGCCGCGGCCTTGAGCATGACCGGATAGCCGACCTCCTCGGCCGCGGCGACGAGCTGGTCCTCGCCGACGTCGTCCTGGAGCCCGGGCACCAGCGGCACCCCGGCCTTCAGCGCGATGTTGCGCGCCGCGACCTTGTCCCCCATCGACGCGATCGCGTCGCCCGAGGGACCGAGGAACTCCACGCCCGCCTCGCTGCAGGCGCGGGAGAACGCCGCGTTCTCGCTCAAGAAGCCGTAGCCCGTGTGCAGCGCGTCGCAGTCGAACTGCTTGGCCGCGGCGAGCACCTTGTCGGCGTCGAGGTAGCTCTCCGCGGGCGCGCTGCCGCCGAGGTGGACCGCGAACGTCGCCTTGCGGACGTGCAGCGCCATGCGGTCTGCGTCGGAGAAGACGGCCACCGTCTCGATGCCCATCTCCTGGGCGGTGCGGATCACGCGCAGCGCGATCTCGCCTCGATTGGCGACCAGAATGCGTCGGAACAACGGCATGGACTCGACCGGACAGACTAGCGGCCGGCGAGCGTCCAGGCCATGCTGCGCAACCGTCTGCCGCCCCTGTGCCGCCAGCCCTCCGATGTCTGTGCGAAGCAAGCTCCTGATCGCCACAGCCGCGGTCGTCACTGCGATCGTATTCGTCGCCGCCGTCGGCGCCTGGTGCACGGGGGCCCGACGCCTGACCGTGCTCGTCAACGGGGCCCCCGCCGCGGGCGCGAAGCTCGAGCGCATGGGGCCGCACGGCATGGAGACGCTGCTGCTCGACGAGCAGGGCTCGCTGGACCTTGCCTGGGGCTTCAGCGAACCCCACCCGCTGGTGCTCTTCCGGGCCGGCGAGGACCGCACCTACCAGCTGCAGCTGCCCTCGATCGGCCAGCGTGAGTACCGCGTCTGGAGCTTCGGCATCACCCGCGAGGACACGGTCGTGTCGCTCGGGCCGCTAGCGTGGCGCAAGACCTACGTGCAGCAGGACTGAACGGCAATCTCGCACACGGCAGGGTATGACACCCGTCATGAACCCCCTGCGCGTCCTCGTCGTCGGCTGCGGCAACATGGGTCGATCCCACGCCCGCGCCTACCACCAGCTCGACGGCTACGAGCTCGTCGGCCTCGTCGCCCGCCGCCCCGAGACCAGAGAAGCGCTCTCGGACGAGCTCGGCGGCGTCGCGACGTTCGCGGACTTCGAAGCCGCCTACGCCGAGACCGAGCCCGACGTCGTCTCGATCAACACCTACCCCGACACCCACGCGGCGATCGCGCGCACGGCGCTGAGAGGCGGCAGCCACGTGTTCTGCGAGAAGCCGCTGGCCGAGACCGTCGAGGAGGCGCAGGAGATCGCGGAGCTCGCCGCGCAGCACGGCCGAAAGATGGTGATCGGCTACATCCTGCGCGTGCACCCGGCGTGGCAGAAGTTCATCGAGGTCGCGCAGACGCTCGGCAAGCCGCTGGTGATGCGCATGAACCTCAACCAGCAGAGCCGCGGCAAGGACTGGACCACGCACAAGGCGCTGATGGACTCGATGTCGCCGATCGTCGACTGCGGCGTGCACTACGTCGACGTGATGTGCCAGATGACGCGCAGCAGACCGGTGCGCGTCTCCGCGATCCAGGCGCGGCTGTCGGACGAGCTGAAGCCCGGCATGTGCAACTACGGCCAGCTGCAGGTCGCCTTCGAGGACGGCTCGGTCGGCTGGTACGAGGCCGGCTGGGGTCCGATGATGAGCGAGACCGCCTACTTCGTGAAGGACGTCGTCGGGCCGAAGGGCTGCGTGTCGATCACCGAGCGCGACGGCGAGCGCAGGGACGGCAGCGCCGACGTCGACTCGCACACCGCCACCAGCTCGCTGAAGGTGCACTGGCAGGACCGCGACCAGGGCGACGAGTTCTCCAGGCCCGACGAGTGGATCGACACCACCGACGAGCCCGACCACGACGGGCTGTGCCTGCGCGAGCAGGAGTTCCTGCTGGACGCGATCCAGAACGACGTCGACCTCACCGACCACGTCGACGACGCAGTCAACAGCCTGCGCATCGTGCTCGCCGCCGACCGGTCGGCGCGCGAAGGGCGCACGATCGACATGTGAACCTGCGCGCAGCGGCCGCGCTGCTCGCCGTGATGTGCGCATGCGCAGCGCCCCGGGCCCCGGCCCCGGAGCGCCTGCCGACGTCGCTGGCGTCGCTCGAGCGGCTCGCAGAGGGCGCCCGCCACGCGCTGCCCGACGCGCAGCTGTTCGTCCCCGACGGATACACGCCGCCCACAGACGGCGTCGTACCGCTGGCCGTGCACTTCCAGGGCGGGCTGACGATCGCCGAGGAGAACTTCGCGCGCATGCGGCGTGCCGGTGTGCTGATCAGCTCGACGCTCGCCGGCCGGTCGAGCGCGTTCTCGCGTCCCTACGAGGACCCGAGGGCGTTCCGCGAGCTGCTCGGTGCCGGTGAGCGCGCGCTCTCGGCGCAGTTCGGACGCACGCTGCGGTTCGGGCCGATCCTGGTCACCTCGTTCAGCGCCGGCTACGGCGCAGTCCGCGAACTCTTGAAGGAGCCCGAGTTCTTCGAGCGCGTCGAGGCGCTGGTGATGGCGGACTCGATCTACGCGTCGGTGGTCGCACCCGGCGTGCGCAAGCCACGCGCCGAGCAGATGGCCGACTTCGTGAGGTATGCAGGTGCCGCCGCGCGCGGCGAGAAGCTCTTCGTGCTGACGCACACCCTGATCGCGACGGACTACGCGTCGACGGCGGAGTGCGCGGAGTGGATCCTGGAGTCGCTCCACGGCGCACCCACGCCGAGCGACGCCTACACCGAGCGCGGCGTGCCGGTCGCAGCAGAGTTCCACCAGGACGGCATGCACGTCTACGCATTCGACGGCGCCGACGCGCAGGCCCACATCGACTGCCTGTGGATGATCCCGGAGCTCGCTCGACGCCACGCAGCACGGCCGCCGCGGTAGCTTCCGGGAGCGTGCAGCTCGCCGCTACAGCGGGATGTTGCCGTGCTTCTTCGGCGGGTTCTGGTCGCGCTTGCTGCGCAGCAGCTCGAGCGCCTGGATCAGCATCGGGCGCGTGCGGCGCGGCTCGATGACGTCGTCGACGAAGCCCCGGGCGGCGGCCTGGTAGGGGTTGGCGAACTTGTCCTTGTAGCCGTCGACCAGCCGCTTCTCCTCGGCCGCCGGGTCGTCGGCGCCCTGGATCTCGCGGCGGAACACGATCTTGGCAGCGCCCTCGGCGCCCATCACCGCGATCTCGGCCTTGGGCCACGCGAACATCGCGTCCGCGCGGATGTGCAGGTTGTTCATCACCGTGTAGGCGCCGCCGTAGGCCTTGCGGGTGATGACCGTCATGCGCGGGACCGTCGCCTCGCAGAACGCGTAGAGCAGCTTCGCGCCGTGCGTGATGATGCCGTTCCACTCCTGCTCGGTGCCCGGCAGGAATCCCGGCACGTCCTCGAAGCAGACCAGCGGGATGTTGAACGCGTCGCAGAAGCGCACGAAGCGCGCGCCCTTGATGCTCGCCTTGATGTCGAGCACGCCGGCCAGGTGTGCGGGCTGGTTGCCGATGATCCCGACGACGCGGCCGCCCAGGCGCGCGAAGCCGACCAGGATGTTCTTGGCGTAGCGCGCGTGCACCTCGAAGAACTTGCCGTCGTCGACGATGTGCTTGACGACCTGCTTCATGTCGTACGGCTGGTCGCTCGAGTCGGGCACGATCGAGTCGAGCGCGTCCTCCATGCGGTTCGGGTCGTCGTCGGTCGCCAAGAACGGCGGGTCCTCGCCGTTGTTCAGCGGCAGGTAGCTCAGCAGCTCGCGCAGCTGCATCAGGCACGCGGCGTCGTCGGGCGCGGTGAAGTGCGCGACCCCGGACGTCTCGCTGTGCACGCGCGCGCCGCCAAGCTCCTCCGACGTCGTGTCCTCGTGCGTCACCGTCTTGACCACGTCGGGCCCGGTGATGTGCATGAAGCTCGTGCCCTCGACCATCATGATGAAGTCGGTGATCGACGGCGAGTAGACCGCTCCGCCGGCGCACGGCCCCATGATCGCGCTGATCTGCGGGATCACGCCGCTCGCCATGGTGTTGCGCAGGAAGATGTTGGCGTAGCCGGCGAGCGACACGACCCCCTCCTGGATGCGCGCGCCGCCCGAGTCGCACAGGCCGAGCATCGGCACGCCCATCTTCATCGCGAGGTCCATGACCTTGATGATCTTCTGGGCGTGGGTCTCGGACAGGCTGCCGCCGAACACCGTGAAGTCCTGCGCGAACAGGTAGACGGGCCGGCCGTCGACCTTGGCGCTCCCGGTCACGACGCCGTCACCGAGGATCTCGTTCTTCTCGCTGTCCATGCCGAAGTCTCGGCACCGGTGCGTGACGAAGCGGTCGATCTCGACGAAGGTGCCCGGGTCGACCAGCAGGTCGATGCGCTCGCGCGCCGTCAGCTTGCCGCGTTCGTGCTGGGCCGCGACGCGCTTCTCGCCGCCCCCTTGCAGCGAACGCTCGCGCAGCTCCTGCAGACGCTCCATTCCGTTGGGGTCGGTCATGACTTGGATCTAGGCGTGTGGGTCCTCGACCAGCTCGGCGAGCACGCCGCCGAGGTGCTTGGGGTGCACGAACGCGACCTTGCAGTCGTGCGCGCCCGGGTTCGGCGTCGTGTTCAGCAGCGGCGCGCCGGCGTCGACGAGCTGCGTGATCTTCTGCTGGCAGTCCCCCACCTGGAACGCCAGGTGGTGGATGCCGGGGCCGCGCTTGTCCAGGAACTTCGCGATCGGCGAGTCCTCGCTGGTCGGCTCCAGCAGCTCGACGCGGGTGTCGCCCGCCTTGAGCACGGCGACCTTGACCTTCTCCGTCGGCACCTCGTCGACGGACTCGAGCCGCAGCCCGAACCCTTCGGTCCACTTGGGCAGCGCCTCGTCGAGCGAGCGCACGGCGACGCCGATGTGGTGCAGCGCCTGGATGGGTTGTTCGGTCATGACGTGGGGCCGCGGCGATCCGCGGCGGAGGATGTTAGGCAGCCGGGCCCCGGGAGGCGAGGATGAACGGGCCGTGCCCGAGCTGCCCGAAGTCGAGACCGTGCGCCGAGGCGCAGCGCCGCACCTGATCGGCAGGCGCCTGCGCGCGGTGCACCTCACGCGCGAGGACCTGCGCTGGCCGATGCCTGCCGCAGCACTGCAGGACCTCGTCGGCCGTCGGTGCACGGCGGTGGACCGCCGCTCGAAGTACATCCTTACGCACTTCGACGGGCCTTCGGAGCCGGCGGCGATGATCCACCTCGGCATGACCGGCCGCCTGATCGTGGACGTGGTCGGCGCGCGCGCCGCGCGGCCCGACTACCGCAAGCACGAGCACTGGCGCATGGACTTCGGCGACCGGCTGGTGCGCTTCGTCGACCCGCGCCGCTTCGGCGCGTTGGACGTGGCGGCGGGCGACGAGCTCGCCCGTCACCCACTGATCCAGAACCTGGGCGCCGAGCCGCTCGAAGACGGATTCGACGGCGCGTTCCTCCACCGGATCACCCGCAAGCGGAAGGTCGCGATCAAGCAGCTGCTGATGAACGGCAACCTGATCGTCGGCGTCGGCAACATCTACGCGAGCGAGTCGTGCTGGTACGCGCGCGTGCGGCCGCGTCGCGCCGCCAAGTCGCTCACGGTGCGCGAGTGCGAGGCGCTGGCGGCGTCCGTCCGCAAGGTGCTCTCCTCGGCGATCGCCGCCGGCGGCACGAGCTTCCGCGACTACGTCGGCGTCAACGAGGACGCCGGCTACTTCGCGCGCGAGCTGCGCGTCTACGAGCGCGATGGGCTCGCCTGCCCGCGCTGCCGCGCCGAGATCAAGCGCGCGGTCCAGCAGGGCCGCAGCACCTACTGGTGCAGCGGCTGCCAGCGCTGAGGCGCGTCGCTCGCTACTGGAGCGTGATGCGGAGCCCGTTGGTGAGCGTCAGCGGCAGCGAACGCACGACGCCGCCGGTCGTCGAGGAGACGACGGACGGGTCGAAGTAGCCTGCCTGCACGTCGAACGCGGCGCCCAGCAGCGCACCCGCGCCGACCAACGGCAGCGAGAACACAGCGTCCCCTTCGGCGCGCTCGTCGGCGCCCGCGGTGGTCACCTGCAGCTGCGAGGCGTCGATGCTCTGGAGATACGAGGTGCAGCCGATCAGCCCGATCCCGTCGAGCGGCAGCGAGTAGGTCGGGTTGCTGTTGAAGCCGCCCCACAGGTATGCCGTGCTGCTCGGCCGCGCGCCGTGCAGCCGGAGTTCGAAGCCCGTGTCGCCGACGGTCGGCGTGTGGTTGGCGCCCAGGACCGCGAAGTTGCCGTAGCCGTCCGCGCAGGCCGCCCCGAGGTTGGTCACGCCGGTCGGCAGCGCATAGACGCGGATCGGGGTGGCCGACTGCGCGTTGCGGTCGTAGCCGGCGAAGCTGAAGTGGTCGCCCGTCGTCATCGCGTCTCCGTTGACTGCGTTCGCGGCGCTGGTCAGCTCGACGAGGCCGGGCGTGGCCGGCGCGTCGAACGTGTAGGTCCACGTGCGGCTCGAGTCGTTGGCGTGCGTGATGCTCGCGGAGTTGGTCAGGATCTGGGTCCCGGCGCCAGCGGTGAAGCTCCCGGCGCTCGCCTCGCAGCAGAAGCCGCCCTCGGTGCCCGGCGTCCCACCGCTGATCGCCGTCGTCACGGCTAGCGACGTCCCGAGCGCGATCGCCCGGACGTCGCCGGCTGTCGAGACGGTGGTCTTGGGCGTGTCAGGGTCCGGCGAGGTGAGGCTGGGCGCTGCGCCGATGTGGCACGCAGAGCAAGCAGGCAGCACCTTGGAGCAGTCTGCCGGCACGCCGAGGTTGCCGGACTCGACGCCGGTGCTGTAGGGCACCATCGTCGGGACGGCGACGAGGCCCGAGACGACGACGAAGGTGAGGTAGGTCTTGGTGATCATGGTGGCGAAGGGGCAGTTGGGGTGGCGATTGCGGCGACGAGCCTATTCGAACGGTGCGGTCGTGCGCAGGCCTAGGAGCGCGCTGTCGACGACGCCCGACCGGCGCACGCCCCGCTCGTCCTGACACTTCGCACCGTAAGTGTCGGGGCGAGAAGGTGGCGCCAAGCCCCTCGTCGTATGCTCAGCCAAATGGCAGCAGCAACGCGAGGCAGGGCGCGGATGATCTGGCCGCTGGCGCTCATCGCCGGCGCCGGCCTGCCGGCGCAGGCGAAGCCGCCCAACGCGGCAGACATCTACCGCGAGGCCTACGTCGAGCTGCAGAAGTAGCTGCGCCTGGGCACCGCCGAAG
>JBERSB010000235.1:0-5649 GCA_041236755.1 Luminiphilus sp.
GGGTGAGCGGATCCGGTCAGGAGACGTCGAGCTGGGTGACGCGCAGCACCTCTTCGGGCGTCGTCATGCCGCTCAGGAGCTTGTTGATCCCGTCCATGCGCAGCGTGCGCAGGCCGCGCTCCAGCGCGCTCCGCTTGATCTCGCTCGCGGTGGCCTTGTGGATGATCTGCTCCTGCACGGTGGTGTCGATCGGCATGACCTCGTAGATCGCGGTCCGGCCGGCGAAGCCCGAGCGGAAGCACTCGTCGCAGCCCTTGCCGACCCACAGCTTGCCGTCGGGCAGCTGGTCGGGGGTGAGCTGCAGGTCCTCGAGGTAGAAGCGCTGCTGCTCGTTGGGCGTCATCGGCTCCCTGCAGTTGGGGCAGATCGTGCGCAGCAGGCGCTGCGCGATCACGCAGAGCAGCGACGACGAGACCAGGTAGGGCTCGACCCCGATGTCGATCAGGCGCGTGACCGTCGAGGCCGAGTCGTTGGTGTGCACCGTGGAGAAGACCAGGTGCCCGGTCAGAGCCGCCCGGATGGCGATGTCGGCGGTCTCGTTGTCGCGCACCTCGCCGACCATCATCACGTCGGGGTCCTGGCGCAGGAACGAGCGCAGTCCGGACGCGAAGGTCAGGCCTTTCTTGGTGTTGACCTGGACCTGGCTGATGCCGTCGAGGTTGTACTCGACCGGGTCCTCAATGGTCAGGATGTTGAGCTCGGGCGCGTTGATCGCGTCCAGGCACGCATACAGCGTCGTCGTCTTACCCGAGCCGGTCGGGCCAGTTACGAAGATCACGCCGTGGCTGTAGTTGATGTAGCGCCGGATCGTGCGCTCGGCTTCGTCCTCGAGGCCGATGTCGTCGAGCGAGTAGACCTTGGTGGTCTTGTCCAGGATCCGGAAGACGATGCGCTCGCCGCCGGCGACCGGCACCGTGGAGATCCGCACGTCGACGTCGCCGTCGCCGATACGGATCGACGCGCGGCCGTCCTGCGGCAGGCGGCGCTCGGCGATGTCCATCTTGCCCATCACCTTGACGCGGCTGACGATCGCCTCCTGCGCGCGCCGCGGGATCGACTCCATGTCGTAGAGCACGCCGTCGATGCGCATCCGGACCTGCAGGCGGTCGCCGTAGGGCTGCAGGTGGATGTCCGAGGCGCGCAGCTTGAGCGCCTGGAACAGCAGCATGTTGACCAGCTTGATGACCGGCGCCTTGTTGGCGTCGAGCAGGTCCTCGGACTCCTCGATGTTCTCCGCGATGGAGACGATGTCGGTGTCCTTGACGTCCTGCAGCGCCTCGTCGACGCCGTCGGCCTTGTGGCGGTAGGCGCGGTTGATCAGGTTGTTGATCTCGCTGCGCGGCGCGAGCACCGCCTCGACCTCGACGCCCATCATGGTCGCGAGGTCGTCCATCGGCTGCACGTCCAGGGGCTTGTGCGTGACCACCTGCACGAAGTCCTCGTCCTCCTTGATCGCGATCAGCGCGTGGGTGCGCGCGAACTGCACGGGCACGTCCTGGATGAAGCGATCGGGGACGTTGACGCCCTCGAGGCTGTCGACGTAGTCGAGGCCGAGCAGGTCGCCGAACAGCTCGAGGCACGGGCGCTCCTGCATGAAGCCCTTCTGGACCAGCACCTGGTCGAGCTGCAGCTCGCCGAGGCGCTCGTCCTCGAGCGCCTCCTTGATCTGGACGTCGCTGAGGCCGGCCCGCTTGAGCAGGCTCTGACGGATGCGGTCCTGCGGGAACCCGCCGTGCTCGGCGGTGTCGGTGGTCGGCGTGGTGTCCGTCATCGGTGTGGTCGTTGGTTCGCGCGTGCCGTCGGCCTCGCGTCGCGTGCGGCGACGCGCCCGGCGCCGGTCCCTACCGCGGCGCCTCCAGCGGCGCGTTGGGGGACGCCGGTCCCGGCGTGTGGGAGCGCCGGTAGGTCGGCATCTCGTACTCGCCCTGCGCGTCGAGGTCCTCGATGGTCGCGCCCATGTCCTCGAGCGTGCGCGCGCCGCCGGACAGGCCCGACCAGCGTCGGTCCATGATCCGCAGGCGTCGCTCGCCGATGTAGTCCTGCGCCTCGAGCTTCTTCTGCAGGCTCACGTGGTAGAGGTCCTGGAAGCTGTCCTCGTCGAGGATGGTCGGCGTGACGAAGAAGTAGAGGTTGGTCTTGTTGGTCGTCTGCTCGCTGCTGCGGAACAGCATGCCCAGCAGCGGGATGTCCTTGAGCCACGGGATGCCGCCGTTGTTCTCGGACTCCTGGTCCTCGATCACGCCGCCGATCACCATGGTCGCGTCCGACGGCATCGTGACCTGGGTCTGGATGTAGCGGCCCAAGGTGATGCCGCCGCCGGTCACGCTGTTGGGGTCGAAGGCGCCGACGAAGCGGCTGACCTCGAGCGTGATGTTGAGGCGCAGGTAGTTGTTGGGCGAGATCGTCGGCGAGATCTCGAGCGTGATGCCCGCCTCCCGCGGCGCGCCGACGCCGGACTGGGTCGTGGCGGTGCCCTGGTTCTGTGTCTGCGTCGGGCGCGACTCGGTCGTGCGCACCACCGCGGTCTCGTTGTTGTTCACGAGCACGCTCGGCAGCGACAGGATGTTGGCCTTGTCGTCGGTCGACAGCGCGTTGATCAGGATCGGGACCGCGAAGCCGTCGCCGGAGATGATGCCGCCGGTGACGCCCTGCAGCGGGTTGTCGAAGTCGGGCAGCCGCGTGTCGGGCAGCCCGTCGTCGTCGGTGTCCTGGAACGCCGACGCGCCGAAGTTGGTGAAGCCGAAGCCGCGGGTGAACTCCGTGGCGCCGGCGGCCGGCAGGTCGAGCAGGCCCAGCTCGACGCCGAAGCGGTCGAGGTCGCCGGTCGTCAGTTCGACGAGCGCGGCCTCGATCAGCACCTGCGGCTGCCGCTGGTCGAGCTTGTCGATCAGCGCGAGCACCTGCTTGTACTTGGTGCCCGCGGCCGAGATCAGCAGCGAGTTGGACTCCTTGTGCGAGTTGATGACCGTGCGTCGCGTGCGGCGCGCGGCCGAGGCGCCGGCCCCGCCGGGCGCCTGCGCCTGCTGCTCGGCCTGGTTGTCCTCCTGCATGAACTGCTTGAGGGTCTGCTCCAGGTCCTCGGCGAGCACGTTGTTGAGGTAGATGACGTTGGCCGAGCCGTCGATCGGCGCGCCGGGCACGTCCAGGCGCGCGATCAGCTCGAGCGCCTCGTTGACCTGCTCGCCGGTGCCGCTGAGCACGAGCGCCTTCTGCGAGCTGTGCACCACGACCTTGAGCTGCGGCTTGCCGCTGGCGCCGCTCACCGCGCCGGGCTGGCCGGCACCCTTCTCCTGCAGCACCTGCTGCCGGATCTGGCTGCGGCTCTCCAGCACCTCGGTGAGGATCGGCTCGAGCTCCTCGGGCGCCTGGTTGTCGAGCGGCACGACCTGCACGACCAGGTTGGGCTCCTCGGCGGGCTCGTCGACGAGCTTGAGCAGCTCGACCGCGGCGTAGACCTGCGGGCCGAAGCCCTGCAGCAGCAGCGCGGCCTTGTTGCCGACGTTGCCGATCTGCACGGCGCCGTTCGCCGAGGCGCCGCCGGTGCCGGCCAAGAACGGCCGCAGCGCGTTGTTCGCGAGCTGCGCGTTGATGTGCTTGAGCGGGACGGTGGTCAGGATCGGGACGCCCGTCTGGAAGCGGTAGTTGACCAGGTCGTCCGGGTTGACGAAGCGGGCGCCGCTGGTCACCTCGCGGCCGCGTTGGCCCGCCATCTGCACGATCTCGAGCATCTCGAGGTCGCCGTCCCCGCGCGGGACGACCGCGAAGCCCTTGATGTAGAGCATCGTCTGGAAGAACGAGAAGAAGTCCTCCTGGAAGCGCTCGCGCTGGATCCGGAACGTGCCGAGGAAGCTGATCGTGCCGGCCTGCGGGTTGCCCATCGCCAGCTCCTGCGCGTTGTAGGTGAACCGCTTGCCGGTCACCTCCTGCGCCCACTTGATGAACTCGGTCAGCTCCATGCCGTTGCTCTCGTTCATCGAGAACGCGATCGTGTCGGTCGCCTCGTCGACCTCCATGACCGGCTTGACCGGGTCCTGCTCGTTCTGGGTCGTCGCCAAGGGCGCGAGCAGGGCGATGCTGACAGCAGCGAGGAGCGCCCGAACGGTCGGGCGTAGACGGAGGTGCTGGACGGGATCGAGCATCATCGGATTGGCTTCTGGCCTCGCTCTTGGCGCAGACGGGTGGCGACCGCTTCGGACAGGCGGTGCAGGGTTTTTATTTCCCCGGTCTGCTGCGAACCAGCAGGAACCTCCAGGATGGCGCGCTCTTGTGACAATCGCGTCGATGCCATGGCGGGGTCGGCGCGCGGTGCGCCCGGGCCGGGGGGATCCTTCACGGATTCCGATTGCGTTGTCTGCTTGGCAGCGGTTGGATGCGATGCCACGGACGGGGTGACCCTCCGTGGCCGACGCGAGCCATGAAGCTCTCTGAACTGATCCACGACAAGCTGGTCGAGCTGCCGCTCAAGGCGGCGGACAAGTGGCAGGCGCTGGCGACGATCGCCCGCGTGCCCGTCCGCGCCGGGTGCTACTCCGAGGAGCTGGTCGAGGAGGTCGAGCGGGCCCTGGTCGTGCGCGAGAAGAGCATGACAACGGGGATGGAGCACGGCATCGCCATCCCGCACGCGGCCATCGACGGCATCGACGACCTGGTCGCGGTGCTCGGTCTGAACCCGGCCGGCATCCCCTTCGAGACGCTGGACGGCGAGCCCGCCAGGATCGTGATCGGGCTCATCATCCCCCGCAGCAAGAAGCTCGCGCACATCAAGACGCTCGCCGAGATCGCCAAGCTGCTCTCGAAGGCCGAGGTCCGCGAGCGGCTGTTGGCCTGCGCGACGCCGTCAGAGGCCGTGCAGGCGCTCGCCGAGCTTCAGGGCTTTGTCCGTTAGCCGTTTCCAAGTATAGGCTTGCGAGACTTGGCGGCAGGTGGCGCGGGGGCGCTTCGTAGAGCTACGGCCAGCCGGGCGGCGGCCCGCGACCCGCTGGCAGAGCCCGGTATGCTGTTCGGCGTGATCGGATCCGATGCGAGCGAACCCGAGGCCGCCGCGCGCGTCGCGGAGGCGCCGCGAGGCGAGGTCGGAGGGTGCCGATGGCTCGCTGTTGTGAGCCTGGGCGCGGCGTTCGGGGCGTGCGCGCAGCTGCTCGCTGCACGCGGCCGGCTGCTGGTCGCTGACGGGGTGCAGGCCCCGGGGGCGGGCTGGCCCGCGACGCTCTCGGATGGGCTCTGGGCGTGCGCGCTCGGCGCCGCGCTCACCTGGGTGCTCGCCGCCTGCGTCGGGCGCAGCGCGGCGCTGCGTGCGGGCGTGCTCCTCGCTGCCGGCGTCGGCCTGCCGGCTGCCGCCGTGCTCGGCGGCGCGGTCGCTACCGAGCGGATGGTCACAGCCTTGCTCGGCGCTGCGCTGATCGTGCATCTGCCGACGCTGCGGGGGTCTCCTGCCGCCGCGGTCGCCGGCGCGGCGCTGACGGCTGCCGCGTCCGCCGTTTTCTGCGCGCAGCTGCAGCGGCTCGACCTGATCGCTGCGGTGGCCCTGGGTCCGCTCGTCACAGCCTTGCTGGTTGCTGTGTGTTCCGACTCCGCGCGTGCCGGTTCGCCGCGCGGGCACGGCCGGCTTCCGTGGGGTGGGCTGGCCGCGATCGCGCTGACCGTGGCGGC
>JBERSB010000236.1:0-35313 GCA_041236755.1 Luminiphilus sp.
CGCTGGCCATGGCGGCCCGTGAATGGGACGCCGCGGAGCGCACCGCGAACGAGGCCGCAGCGTTGGCTGCCCACCGGATCAAGTCCAAGCTCCGGCTGGAGCTCGCGCTGCAGAGCGCGAACTGCGACAGCGTCGCGGCGTTCTTCGCAGCCTCGGAGTATGTGTCCCGAGAGGAGTTCCACACGTTCGCCGACCGACTGGTCGGGCCGGGCTCCGCGGTCCAGGCGGTGGAGTGGGTCGACGTCGTGCACGGTGACCTGCGCGAGTCCTGGGAGAGCGCGCGCGCGACGCAGATCTCGGAGTGGCGTCCTTCGGGGAAGCTCGAGCGGGCTGGTGACCGCGGCACCTTCGCGCCCATTGTCTATGTCGCTCCTGCGATGGGGAACGAGCGCGCCGCCGGTTTCGACCTGTTCTCGGAGCCACGGAGGAGGAACGCGCTGCTCCGCGCGGCCAGCGCGGGCCGGTGTACGGCGACGGCGCCGATCCAGATCGTCCAGGACGACTCGCGCGCCCTGCTGATCGCCAAGGCCGTCTACGGCTCGCCCGGTCTGCCCCCGAGTGGGGCCTCCGAGCTGGCGGGCGTACAGGGATGGGCCGTGACGGTCGTGCGCGGCGAGGACATCGTCTCAGTGGCGCTCGATGACGACGCGGTCGGGGTCTCGATCTATGACGTCACCGAGCTGCTCGGCGACCAAGTCCAGCTCTACGCCGGCAGCACGGGAGACGGCGCGGGCCCGGACGTCCGACGCCACTCCGAGCATCTGGAGATGTGTGGCCGCACCTGGCGGATCGACTACCTCTACGCGGGTGGCCAGGAATGGAACGCGTTCCGCTGGACGCTCCTGGCGGGGCTCTTGATCACGGCGCTGCTGACGTCGCACTTCAACGCGACGCGGAAGATCTACAACAACGAGCTGGCGCTGCGGGCGAAGAACGAGGAGATCCGGCTCCGCAACCGGGAGATCCGCGGCTTCTACCACGCCGTCTCGCACGAGCTGAAGACGCCGCTGGCGAGCGCGCGCGAGTTCGCGTCGCTCCTCCGTGACGGCGTGGCCGGCCCGGTCAACGACGAGCAGGTCGAGTACGGCGACTACATCCTCGAGAGCTGCGACCAGATGACGCGCTACATCAACGACATGTTGGACGTGACGCGGATGGAGACCGGGAAGTTCACGCTGGAGCGCGCGGTGTCCTCGGTCGCAGAAGTTGTCAAGCAGCCTGCTTGCGCAGCCGAGCGGATGTGCCGCGACAAGGGGATCCAGTTCTCCCTGCAGCTCGCCGCCGGCCTGCCGGACATCGACGTCGACGCGCAGCGCATCCAGCAGGCGATCTCCAACCTCTTGACCAACGCCGCCAAGTTCACGCCGCCCGGCGGCTGCGTCTCGCTCAGCGTCATGCGCGCGAGCCGCGCCGAAGACGTCATGATCTCGGTCTCCGACACGGGCATCGGCATCGAGCCGTCCGACCAGGAGTGGGTCTTCGAGCGCCTTCGTCAGGCGCGGACGGAGGACGCCGTGCGCGGGGTCGACGGCGGCGGGATCGGCCTGGGGCTCGCGATCACGAAGGAGATCGTCCAGCTGCACGGCGGGAACATCTCGCTCGAGAGCGAGCCCGGCTTCGGCACGACCTTTCACATCCTCCTGCCTGTCGCGGTGGCATCAGAGGCTTCACAAACCCGCGAAATGCAGACCGTAAGGAGCTAGTCATGAAGAAGATCCTCATCGTCGACGACGACCGGAAGATCGCGATCGCGCTCGCCGCCCGTATGCGCTCGCTGGGCGTGACCGTCGTGGTCGCGCAAGACGGGATGGGCGCTGTGATGACCGCGCGCAAGGAGCAGCCCGACGCGATCGTGATGGACATCAACATGCCCGCGGGCGGCGGCCTCGTCGCTGCGGAGCGCATCATGGCGCTCTCGGTGACGTGCGGGATCCCGATCATCTTCATCACCGCGAGCAAGGACTCCGAGCTGCTGAGTCGTGCGGCCGAGATCTCGGGCATGAAGGTGCTCGAGAAGCCGTTCGAGGCCGCGGAGCTCATCCAGGTGCTGGAGGAGAGCCTCGGCGACCTGCAGCCGACCTGACCGCGGCTGGGCCGGCGCTCCGCCGGCTCGCCCCAGGGCTACATGCGGTCCGGCGCCGGGACCCCGATCAGGTGGAGCCCGGTCGTCAGCAGCTTGCGCGCAGCGTCGACGAGCACGAGGCGCGCGTCGCGCACCGCCTGTTCGGCGCCCAGCACGTGGTGGTCCACCAGGTAGCTGTGGATCTCGCCGGCGAGCGCGATCGTGTAGTTGGTGACGACGCTCGGCTCGGACTGGTCGGCGGCGCGCTGCACCGCGCTGCCGAAGGCCATCATCGTGAGCAGCACGTTCTCGGCGTCTGCCAGGTGCGCGAAGTCGATGCTGGCGACGTCCGGAACCTCGCCTCCTGCCTTGCGCAGGATCGAGCTCAGCCGCGCGCAGGCGTACTGCACGTAGGGGCCGGTCTCGCCCTCGAAGTTGAGCATCGTGTCCCAGTCGAACTTGACGTCCTTGATGCGTCCGTTCTTCAGGTCGTTGAACACGATCGCGGACACGCCGACCTGCTCGGCGACGGCGTCCTTGTCCTCGAGGTCGGGGTTCTTCTCGGCGATGACCTGCCGGACCTTGTTGACGGCTTCGTCGAGGATCTCGTCGAGGAAGACCGCGTTGCCGCTGCGTGACGCGAACTTCTCCCACTTGCCTTCGGGGCCCTTGGAGAGCACGAGGCCGAACGGCACGTGCTCGACGGCAGTCGCGACGGGCTCCTTCATCTTCTCGAGCACGCCCTTGAGCTGCGCGAAGTGCAGCTTCTGCTCGGCGCCGACGACGTACAGGATGCGCGCCGGGTGGAACTCCTGCTCGCGGTAGAACGCCGCGGCGAGGTCGCGGGTGTGGTAGAGCGTCGTGCCGTCGGACTTGCGCAGCAGGCAAGGCACCTTGATGCCCTGCTCCTTGAGCGTGACGACCTCGGCGCCCTCGCTCTCCTCGAGCACGCCGGCGGCCTCGACGCGCCGCATCGCCGCCTCCATCTTGTCCTCGAAGAACGACTCGCCCGTGATGTGGTCGAACGAGACGCCGAGGCGCGCGTAGGGGCCCTGGAAGGCCTGCAGCGACTCGTCGCGGAGCAGCTGCCACATGCGCCGCTCCTCGTTGTCCTCGCCGCTCTCGAGCGCCTTGAAGTGCTCGGCCGCTTCTGCGTCGAGCGCCGGGTTCGCCTCGGCCTCCTTCCCGTAGCGCTTGTAGAGCTCGAACATGTAGCGCATCGGCGCTGCGTGCAGCTCCTGCTCGTCGCCGAAGTGCATGTACGCCGTCATCATCTTGGCGAACGGCATGCCCCAGTCGCCGAGGTGGTTGATGCCGTGGACCTCGGCGCCGACGTGGCGGTGGATGCGGCACAGGGCGTTGCCGAGCACCGTGCTGCGCATGTGGCCGATGTGGAACGGCTTGGCGATGTTGGGGGAGCTGAAGTCGATGCACACCACCTGGCCGTTGGACTCGGCGCGGCCGTAGGGTGCTGCGTCCGTGCAGATCGCGGTGAGCACCTGCGCTGCCATCGCGTCGCGGCGGAACCGGAAGTTGACGAACGGGCCCGCGGCCTGCGCGGACGCCACGACCTCGTCGGGCGTGATCTTCTCGACCAGCGCGGCCGCGAACGCGGGCGGCGGCTGCTTGCTGAGCTTGGCCAGTTGGAACGCGCCCAGCGCCACGTCGCCGTGCTCGCGGTTCTTCGGCGGATCGAGCCGCACGAGGCCTTGCACGGCGTCGCGCTCGAGGCCCATGTCGACGGCAGCTGCGAGCACGCGCTCGCGCAGGTGTTGGTGCAGGTCGTTCACGGCGTGGTTCCCTCCAGCGGGGCGGACAGGATAGCGACGCGCGCGCGGAAGCCGATCGGCATCCTGCAGAACCTGCCGGCGGCTACAAGAACTGCCGCGCGTGCGTCGCAGCAGCTAGTCTGCACGCGTCCCCCGAGACCATGCTGCGCCCACGCTCTGTGCTCCTGACGACCCTGCTGTGCACGCCGGCGGCCGCGCAGGCGCCGACGTGGGCAGGCGGCGTCGCAGCACTGGTGCACCGCGCGTGTACGCCGTGCCACCGCCCGGGGCAGCCCGCGCCGTTCTCGCTGCGAACCTACGAGGACGTCTACAAGAAGCGGGCGTTCGTCGCCGAGGTCGTGGAGGACCGCTACATGCCGCCGTGGCAGCCGACGCACGGGGACTTCGAGGGCGACCGGCGGCTCGGCGACGAGGAGGTGGCGACGCTCCTGCGCTGGGTCGAGGATGGCGCGCCGCGCGGGGACCGCGGCAGCGAGCCGGCGCCGCCGCGGTTCGCGACGGGCTGGCAACTCGGCGCGCCGGACCTGGTCGTGAAGATGCCCGACGTGCTCGAGGTGCCTGCCGCCGGCCCGGACGTGGTGCGCAACTTCGTGGTGCCGGTCGCCGTCGAGCAGCTGCGGTTCGTCGCCGCCGTCGAGATCCTGCCCGGCAACGCGGCCGTGCACCACGCCGTGCTCGGCGTCGACCGCACGCGCCGGTCGCGGCAGGCAGACGCCATGGACGATTCGCCTGGCTTCTCCGGGATGACGCTGGGTGCGGCCGGTCCACCGGACGGGCACTTCCTGGGCTGGACGCCCGGCAAGAGCGCGCGGCGCAGCGCGCCAGGGTTCGCGTGGCGGCTGTTCCCGGGTGACGACCTCGTGCTGCAGCTGCACGCCGTGCCCTCGGGCAAGGTCGAGCGGGTCCAGCCGGAGATCGGGCTCTGGTTCACGGACGAGCCCATGCGCCAGCCGCACGAGCTGCTGATGCTGTTCTCCGAGGCGATCGACATCGCGCCGGGGGTCGCTGACTTCCGCCTGCGTGACCACGTCGTATTGCCGGTGCCCGTGCAGCTGCACGCGATCTATCCGCACGCGCACTACGTGTGTCGTCGCATGCGCGCGACCGCGACGTTGCCCGACGGCACCCAGCGGCTGCTGTTCGCGATCGACGACTGGGACTTCGACTGGCAGGACGACTACCGCCTCCGCGAGCCGATGTCGCTGCCGGCGGGCACGCGGCTGTCGATGGACTACGGCTACGACAACAGCGCCGCCAACGACAACAACCCCGTGCGGCCGGTGCGGCGCGTGCGCTTCGGCCAGGAGTCGGCGGACGAGATGGGCACGCTGACGTTCTCGTTGACCGTCCGGAGTCCGCAGGACGGGAACGCGCTCGCGCTCGCGAGCGTGGAGCGCGACCTACAGAAGCTCCCCGACGCGTGGAACCTGCTGATGCGCAAGTCGCAGCTCGAGCGCGGGCGCGGCGACCTCGACGCCGCACAGTCCGCGATCGACAAGGCGTGCACGATTTCGCCCGGTGCGCCGGACGTCTGGTTCGAGCGCGGCGTGCTCGCAGAACTGCGGGGCCGCCCCGAAGCGGCTGCGCGTGACTACCAACGCGCGCTGGACCTCGACCCCGGGCACGGGGCAGCGCACCTGCAGCTCGGCGCGCTCTGTGGGCGCCGCGGCGACGACGCGGGCGCGCTGCGCCACTTCAGCGCGGCGGTCCGCGCGTTGCCGAACGCCCCGGAGGCGCACCAGAACTTCGCGACCGCCAACTTCGCCTCGGACCGGCTCGACGTCGCCGAGCGGCACTACCGCATCGCGCTGGGGATCGCGCCGGACTACTTCAACGCGCGCTTCAACCTCGGCCGCGTGCTGCTCGCGCAGGGCCGCAAGGCAGCGGCGAAGCGCGAGCTCGAAGCCGCGGCGAAGCTGCGCCCCGGCCTGGCAGTGGTCCAGGACCTGCTGCGCGAACTCGACCGCTGACGAAGCACTACTGCCAGTTCTCCCACTGTTCGTAGGCCTCGGCCAGCTCCTGCTTGAGCCGCGCTTCGTCGGACTGCAGGTCGCGCATGCGCGCAGCGCTGCCGTAGTTCTCGGGCTCCAGCATCGAGGCCTGCACGGACTCGACCTCGCTCTCGAGGTCCATGATCCGCTGCTCGAGGCGCTCGAACATCAGCGGGTTGCGGATCTTGCCGGTGTCGCGCGCGAGCTTCGGCGAGGCCTCGGCGGCGGCGCGGTCCGCGGCGCGCTCCTTGGCCGCCGTCTCGGCGGCGCGTAGAGCGGAGCGCTCGTCGGCGAGCGCGCGCTGGCACTGCTCGAGGCCCTGGTCGAACGTGCGAACGGCGCCGGCCTCGACCCAGAGCACGCGGTCGGCGACCTCCTCAACCAGCTGACGGTCGTGCGTGATGAGGACGACGGTGCCGGGGAACTCCTTGAGCGCCTGCTCCAGGCCTTCGGTGCCGGCGACGTCGAGGTGGTTGGTCGGCTCGTCGAGGCACAAGAGGTCGAACTGCGCCCGGGTCATGCGCGCCAGCGCGAGCCGCTGCTTCTCACCGCCCGACAGCTCCACGACCGGCTTCTCGACCTCGTGGCCGACGAACAGGAACATCGCCAGGTGATCCCGCAGCGTGCCGTCGTCGATCGTGCGGTCGAGCTCCCGGAGCGCGTCGAGCACGGTGCCGGACTGCGGGAGGTCGGACTTCTCCTGGCTGAAGTAGCCGATCCGAAGGTTGTGCGCGTGCTTGAGCGCGCCGCGCGCGGGCACGCCGTCGCGCGCCAGCAGCCGCAGCAGCGTCGTCTTGCCGGCGCCGTTGCGGCCCAGCAGCGCCGTGACCTCCCCGAACCAGACGCGCAGCGCGCCGCGCTCGATCAGGAGCTTGTCGCCGGCGCGCACCTCGAGCCCCTCGCCCTCGATCGCCACCTGTCCCTCTTGTCCGCGGGTGGTCTGGCCGAAGGTCAGCTTCATCTGGGCGCGCTTGCCCTTGGGCTTGCCGATCAGCTGCAGGCGCTGCAGGCGCTTCAGCCTGCCCTTGGCCTGCGCGGTCTTCTGGCCGGCGATGTTGCGCCGGATGAAGTCCATCTCCTTGGCGACGAACTCGGCCTGGTTCTGGTGCTGGCGCTGGAGCGCGAGCAGCGCCTGGTCCTTCTGCTTGCGGTAGGCGGAGAAGTTCCCCTTGTAGCGCGTCGCGACGCCGTCGGAGACCTCGACGACCGCGTCGGCGACCCCGTCGAGGAAGCGGCGGTCGTGGCTGATCACGACGACCGCGCCCGGATAGCGCCGGACGAAGTCCTCGACGAACTCGATGCCCTGCAGGTCGAGGTGGTTGGTCGGCTCGTCCAGGATCAGCAGGTCGGCCGGCGTCGTCATCAGCACCGCCAGCTGCACGCGGGACTTCTCGCCGCCGCTGAGCACCGAGACGTCCTTGTGGAGGTCGCCGTCGGGGAAACCGATGCCGCTCAGCACCTTCTCGACCTGGTGCTTGCGGTCGTAGCCGCCGCCCGCCTCGAAGGCCGCCTGCAGCTCGCCGTACGACGCCAGCGCCTCGTCGTCGCCGCTCGCCATCCTCGCCTCGAGCTCTCGCATGCGTGCTTCCAGCGCCGCGTGCTCGCCGGTGCCGTGCTGCACGAGCTGCTCGATGGTCGTGCCCTCGGGCATGCGCGGCATCTGCTCGCCGTAGGCGATGCGCAGCTGGCGACGGCAGTTGCGCCCGCCGCTGTCGGCGTCGTCGACGCCGGCCAGGATGCGGATCATCGTGGTCTTGCCCGCGCCGTTGTCGCCCACGACCCCGATACGGTCGGATTCGTCGACGCGCAGCGACAGGCCGTCGAGCACGGGGAAGTCGCCGAAGCGGCGGGTGATCTTCTCGAGGCTGACCAGGGTCACGGCGCGCAGCCGATAGCCGAGGCCGCGCCGCGCGTCGCGACGCGACCGGTCCCCGCGTCAGCGCCGTCCCTGCAGCCGCTGCGCGCGACGCGCGATGCGCTGGTCCTGGTCTGCGGAGTAGGTCGCGAGCAGCTGGGCGCGCTCGGCGCCGGTCAGCAGGTTCGCGAGCGAGGTCAGCGCGCTGGAGCGCAGGCTCCAGTCCTGAGAGCTCGACAGCACGTCACGGAGGACGCCGAGCGAGTCTGCGCCAGGCGGCATCCGCATCAACAGGCCGATCGCGTGGTCGCGGATCGCGACGTCCGGGTCCGACGCCGCTGCGCGCACGATGACGGCGCGGCTGACGGGGTCCGCGGGCTGTTGGCCCAGCAGCATCGCGTAGGCGAACGTGCGCATCTCGAACGACATCCCGGGTTGCGCCCAGGTCTGCAGCTGCTGCTGGGTGTCGGCGTTGAAAGACGACTCGTGCAGCGCCGTCTCCATGCGCAGGCGGTACTCGTCGAAGCCCGGGCGGCCGGCGGCCTGCACGACCTCGTCGACGATGTGCTGCGCCTCGTCGCCCAGCTTGCGTCGGGTCCAGACGCCGAGGTTCTGGCCGAGCAGGGCCGCGATGCCGTCGTCCATCTCGTCGGCGAGCGCGGTCCTGAAGCGCGTGCGCGTGAACTCGCGGTCGACGCTGAACTGCATCGCGCCGGCGGCCGCGAGGCGCACGCCGGGGCGCGCCCGGTCGAGCAGCAGTTCGCCGAGCTTGGCCTCGACGGCGGGGTCGTCGATCACGTTGCGGACCGTGATGCCCATTCCGCCCGGTCCGTGGACGGCGAAGTGCGGCGCGGCCTCCATGTCGAACACGTCGTCCTCGTCGGGGGGGTCGCGCAGCGCGCCGAGCGCCGCGATCAGCGTGATCAGGGTCGCCTCGTCCTCGGCGAACTGCTCGACTGCAGCGAGCAGCACCTCGTCGACACCGTCGACGGCGAGCGTGCCGAGCACCATGGCGAGCGCGCGGCGCTCGTCCGGCGCCGTGCCGGCGTCGAGCAGCGCGGCGTAGGCCGCGGCGAGCGCGCCCTCGTCGGTGCGCAGCAGGCGGCGCATGGCCGCGGCCGCGCCGGCGGCCTCGTTGCGCGCGATGGCTGCGCCGAGCTCGCGGAACGCCGCGTCGAACGGTTGCTCGACGGGGGCTGTGCTCGGCGCGACCTCGCGCCGGCTGTGTGCGGGCGCGTCGGCGGCCGGCGCCTCGCGTGCGGCCTCCGCTCGCTCCTCGGGCGCCGCAGCCGTGCGCGGGTCGTCGGTGAACGGCGACCACGCGAGCGCGGCGACCACGAGCAGCGCTGTGGCCGCGAGGAGCAGGCGTACCGCCATCAGGACGCGATCAGTTGTTGACGTGCTCGGCGACGCCGTGGCCCCAGCCGTTGTCGCGGCCGGTCGGGCCGGCGTCGTCGGCGTAGTTGATCAGCGTGTTGAGCACGTTGTTCGGGCTGCCGTTCCAGAGCGCTGCTGCACAGCCCGCGACGTGCGGACAGGCCATCGAGGTCCCGGAGATCGTGTTGTAGCTGCCGTTCTTCCACGTGGACTCGACGTTGTGTCCGGGCGCCGAGAGCTCGACGTCCGGGTTGCTCGACGAGAAGCACATCAGCGCGTCCATGGCCGTCGGGTCCGTGGTCGTCGCGCCGACGCTCACCACGCTGCTGTAGTAGGCGGGGTAGTTGATCTCGTTGGTCGAGAGGTTGCAGTCCCCGTCGTTGCCCGCCGCGGCGACCAGGAGGCTGCTGCCGGCGGCGCTGTTGCACGCGTTCTGCATGGTCGCCGACGTGTAACCGCCGCCGAGGCTCATGCTGATGATGTCCGCGTTGCTCGCAGACCAGTTGATGCCGCTGATGACGTCGGAGTAGGAGCCGCTGCCGCGACGGTCCAGCACCTTGACGGCGAGCAGCGAGGCGTTGTGGGCGACGCCGACGACGCCGACGGTGTTGTCCGACGCAGCGACCGTGCCGGCGCAGTGCGAGCCGTGGCCGTTGTCGTCGTCGGGGGCGCCGTTCTTCACGTAGTTGATGCCGCCCGTGATGTTGGCGATCAGGTCCGGGTGGTCCATGTCGATGCCGGTGTCGATGATCGCCACCAGGACGTTGCTGACGGGGATGGGGACAGCGCCGCCGACCCGGATGATGCCGGGCGGCGTCGTCTGGCCGCCACCGCCGCCGCCACCACCGCCGGTGTTGCCACCGCCACCGCCGCCACCGCCACCGCCGCCGCCACCGTTGCCCGGCTTGAACGCGGACACGACGTGATCGAACTCGACCGACGCGATCTCACGGTCGCGACGCAGCTGGGCGACGATCGCCGCGGGCACGCGGGCCGTCACGGCTTCCTCGCCGTAGATGTGCTTGTCGATCCGGACGCCGTGCTCTGCGAGCAGCTGCTGCGAGACGACGTCCTTGAAGGAGATGATGACGGGGACGTCCCGGTCACCCTGGGCGAGCAGAGAAGAGCCGAGGCAGATCGGGAGGAGGAGCTGGCGAATGGGCTTCATGAGATTCCGTGTACCTACGTGTTCCATGACGTGACGCACGTCGCGTCGTTACGACGTAGGTGAGAACCCTAAAGTGCCGTCAGCTCGCGGAATATCCGCACTGGGGCGTATCTCCGCAGAGTCGGGAGCGGCTCCTCAGCACATGCGCGTAGACGCCGAGCGCACCGCTCGTCGATCACACGGATCGAATCGAATACCGTCGTCGCCGCGTGCTACTCCATCCCGAATACGCGCTCCGCGCGCTGTCGCTCGCCGCGATCGTGCTCGCAGCAGCCCCGTGCTCGCCGGCCCAGAAGAAGCGGGGCAGCGCGATCGCCAAGGCGGGCCTCGAAGACCGGTTCACGTCGAAGGACCCGGTCGCGATGGCTAGGCTCGGCGTCGTCGACTACGGCCCGCTCGTGTGGGCTGACAACAAGCGGACGACCGACATCGAGAAGGTGCTGGGCGAAGGCCGGTTCCTCTGGATGGAAACGGAGCACTTCAAGATCGGGAGCAGCTTCGGGTTTGCGGCGGCGCCGAAGAACCCCCAGGCCCGACGACTGCTCAAGGAGGAGCTGAAGCGGCTCCACAAGAAGTGCTCCAAGATCCCCGCGAGCGCCAGCAAGCTCGACCCGTGGCTGCGCCTGCACCTCTACGCGCAGCGCGCCGAGGAGCTGTATCACGAGTTCGCCGAGCTGGCGGGCAAGGCCGAAGGCGGGGCGCGTCTGGGCGAGAAGCAGAAGGTCCTGCTGCTCCTGTTCGAGCAGCGCTCCGACCTCGCGCGCTACTTCAAGTCGTTCTGCGGTCGCGAGACGCAGATGTCGCAGCGCCACACCCACTACGGGACCGGCCACCAGGCGCTGATCATGACGGCGGAGGGGGACGACGGTTTCCGTGACTCGGAGACCTTGCACGCGCAGTTCCGCTACCACGTGATGCAGCTGTTCACGAGCGTCGCGGGCGGCGGGCCGCTCTGGCTGCAGTACGGCCTCGCGCACGCCTACGAGCGCATGGTGCCGTGCAACATGATCAACTGCGGGGTGCGCGCCGACGAGAACGTAGACCGGACCAAGCTCTACGAGTGGGACGAGAAGATCCGCAAGCGCGTCAAGCACGAGGCGCTCGTGATCCCGTTCGAGAAGCTGACGCGCGAGGTCGACCTCGGCTACTACGGCCACCTGCAGGCGTGGGCGCGGGTCGAGTGGATGCTGCAGGACCGCGCGCGCTTCTCGCAGTTCCTCGGGCAGGTGTTGGGCGCGCCGTCACGATCGCGGCAGGTGGCCGCGCTGATGCAGGTCTACGACCTGAAGCCCGCGGAGTTCGACGACGCGTGGCGGGAGTGGTGCCAGAAGCACTACAAGTAGCCGCCGTAGAGCGTGGCTACATCAGGCGGTACTCGACCGCGTGCCGCTCGCCGTCGCGCACGTACTCGACGAACAGCCGGGTCGGCCGCGCGCGGCTGCAGAGCTTGCGCGCGACCGCGAGCAGCGACGCTGCGCTCTCGACGGCGACGCCGTTGACCGACGTGATCACTGCCTCGGCAGGAATGGCGAGCGGCGCCAGCGCGTCGGGGACGCGCGCGAGGCGGTAGCCGGAGAACCACTTGCCGTCCTTGTCCTGGCCGCGGAACGGGTCGCCGATGCTGGACTGCTCGAGCGCTTGCACGCCTGCTGCGGCGACCGCGTCGCGCTCGGCGCCAGGGAACAGCTGGATGATCGTGTCGTTCAGGTTCCGGATCGCCGGGAACAGGTGCTTGCCGGCGAGGTCGGCCCACGCGCGCAGCGCCGCCGCGTCCTCGGGCGGCGGCGCGAGGTCGGCCGGGCCGATCGACTGGATCAGCGCGATCGCCGCGTCCTTCACCGCCTCGTCGTCGTCCTCCAGCAGCTGTTGGACCCGGGGCAGCGCGGGCTCGAGCCACGCCTGGGCGAGGTCGATGCGTACGTCGAACACCTGACGCAGGAACCACAGCCCCTGCGCGCGGTCGATCGCGGCCTCGCAGTCGAGCAGCTGGAAGAACGGAACGAGCCGGAGCGAGTGGAGGTGGTCGCGCTCGTCGGGGGCGCGCGTGAGGCCGCGCGCCTTGGCGGCGGGCGAGCCGACCTGCGGCATGTTGGCGACGACCAGCGCGCGCTCCTCGTCCGTCAGGTCGCCGAAGCGGCGGCCGAGGTGGGCGCGCAAGAACGCCGCTGCCCGCGGCAGCGCCATCTCGCGGGTCGCGCGCACCGGCTCGCCGGGGATGTGGCTGATCAGCTCCATGACGTAGCCGATGTTGTCGCAGTAGAAGCTGCCGAAGTAGGCGGTCCTGCGCTGTCCGCCGTCGCGGTGCAGCCGCATCATCTGCGCGAGCAGGCCCGCGTCGATGCCGAGCTGCTGCACCCTGTCGTGCGCCGCGCGCCACGCGTCGTGGTCGACGACCTGCCGGCCCTTGTCGTCGTAGCGGGCCTTCTCGGGCATCTTGTCGGCGATGCCCTGCATGATCCGAAGGTTGCGGAACAACTCGTCGGGCGGCGCGTAGACGTCGGCCGGCGAGCGGAACGGCGACAGGATGTCGCGCTCCGGGTAGCCGCAGCGCAGCGGCTCCTGCGAGACCGCAGCGGGCGCCAACAGCGCTGTGAGCAGGGTCGTCCGGGAAGCGACGTTCATGGGTGCTGCGTGCTAGTCCTCGAGGGGTGGGGTCGTAACGGCCTGCCGGTCAGCTCCTGAGCATCAGGAACCCGACCTGGGCGAGCCCTATCAGGGCGCCGAGCAGTCCGCCGAGCACGACGATCGCGCGCAGCTCGCGGCTGGCGACCTCGAGGATGAGCCGCTCGAGCTTGAGGACCTCGAAGGCGGCGACCTTCTCCTCGACGAGCTGAGGCACGTCGAGGCCCTTGCTCAGGCCCTTCTCGACCTCGTCGAGCACCTCCTCGCGGTGCTCCATGATGCTGTCGGTGATCGACTGCTTGATGTCGACGATCCGCTCCTCGGTCAAGAAGCCCCCGATCAGCGGCAGGCTCCTCAGCTCCTGGATCTTCGGGCCGAGGCCGCGGTCGAGCACCTTGCCCAGCACGCCGCCGAAGTCGAGCTTGTTCAGGCTCTTGACCACGTCCTTGTGTTCGACGAGGTGGTTGCCGACGACGCGACCGATCGCCTTGGCGAGGTCCTGCTGGCGCCGCGCGATCAGCCCGTGCAGGCGGAAGAACAGGATCCTGCGCGGCTTGACCGGCCGGAAGATCATCTTCACGGCGAGCCAGTTGGTGCTCAGCCCGATCACTCCGCCGATGGCGGGGATCGTGATCCAGGTCCAGACGTCGGGTGCGGTCGGCATTCGGGGCGAACAGTATGGCCACCCCGGCCCGACGGCTCAACGGTTGCGCGCCCCGCGGCTCGCCGTTGCGCCTAGTAGCGGATCGTCTCCACCGTGGAGAGCGTCGTGCTCGCGCCCTGGCCGCCGAACAGCGCCAGCGTGCCGTCGGGCAGCAGGCTCGCGACGTGGCTGGCCCGCGGACCGTCCAGCGACGGCGCGCCGCTCCAGGAGTTGCTCGCCGGGTTGAACAAGTGCACGTCGGCGATCGAGACCGGGGCGGTCAGCAGACCCTGCGCGCCGCCGCAGACGGCGACCCGGCCGTCGGCGAGGACCGTCGCCGAGTGCAGCGCGCGGCTGACCGGCATGTTGACGGTCTGCCAGCTGTTGCTCGCGGGGTTGTAGAGCTCGGCGCCGTTGATCGGCGCGGCGTTGGTCGCGCCGAGGAGGCTCGGGACGTTGACCCCTCCGGTCATCAGGATGCGGCCGTCGTTGAGCCGGACCTGGTTGTACTGGTGGCCAGCGCGGCCCTGGGCCATGTTCGGCCCGCTCGACCAGCCGCCGTTGGACCAGCGCTGGACGTTGGTCGTGCTGACCGCCGAGACCGGGATGCCGAAGAAGAACCCGATCTGCACGCCTCCCGAGACCATCACCTGGCCGTTGGGCAGCAGCGACAGCGCGGGCGCGAGCCGGCGGCCGCCGATCGACGCCGTGCCCGACCAGGAGCCGGTCGCCGGGTTGTAGATCTCCGCGCTGTTGAGCGTGCCGGTGACCACGTCGGTCACGTTGCTGCTCAGCGTGTCGGTGCCGCCGGCGACCATCACGCGTCCGTCGGCCATCAGCGCCGCGCCGTGCAGCACGCGCGGCGTGCCCATCGAGCCGGTGCCCGAGAAGCTGTTGGTCGCGGGGTCGTAGATCTCGCAGCTCGACAGCGTGTTCGCGTTCTGGTCGGCGCCGCCGATGACCAGCACGCGCCCGTCGTTGAGGCGCACGGCCGAGTGCAGCACACGCGCGGTGCTCATCGACGGACCGGCGGACATCTTCATCGTGCGGAAGTTCCAGAGCTCGGACGACGCGAGCCCGGTCGCGCTCGTCAGGGTCCCGGAGCCTCCGCCCGTGACCAGCACGTCGCCGCCGCTGGCGTTGTTGTCGGTGTCGACCAGCGCGGCGGCGAACGCCCGCGCGGTGGTCAGTCCGGACGGCGCGATGACGCCTTCGTCAGGGTTGCCGAGCAGCGTCACGGCGGGGTTGCTGATCTGCCCGACGAACGTCGCGCCGAGCGCGAGCGTCAGGGCCTGCCAGTTGAGCTGTGCGCCGCTCAGGCTCGCGGTGTTGGGCAGCGGGAGCGAGTAGGCGTAGCCGCCCGTCGGCCCGGTCACGAACAGCGGTGCTACGGAGAGCAGCTCGACGCCGACGGAGAGCACGCGGGGGTCGGCCGGATCGACGAGGGCCAGCGGCGTCGGCCCGGCCGTGGCCGAAGGGATCAGCAGGCCCAACGACAGCGCCGGTGCTCCGACGATCTCGAGGTCGAGCGGGTCCCCGAGGCGTCCTCCGGTCCTCTTCTCGAGATCGAAGTCCGACTGTGCAGTCAGGGAAGCAGCGGCGAAGGTCAGACAGGCGAGCAGCTTGGCGTGCATGGGGAACTCGGGGGTGGGGACCGGGACGCGGGCGAGCCCTTGGTCAGCAGGTGCGAGGTCATGTCATCTTACCGCTTCGCGCGGCTCGGTTGCGGGGCGGTGCCCGTCCGCGAATCCGGATGCCCACGGCATGGGGACTTGCGGGGCGAGATCACGGGGGGACGATGCTGCGGCGCGTCGGAACACGGGCGTATCTCCGCAACCTCGAAGTCGAAGCCCATGCGAACCTTGCTCCTCCGTTCCCTTGTGTGTTCGCGCCTGCTCCTCGCCGGGCTGCTCCTCGCGGTCGCCGCGCCGCGCGCGCAGTCGTGGGATCCGCGCCCCAGCGAGAAGCTCGAGGCGCTCGCCCCGTTCGTGGGCAGCTGGCGCGGCGAGGGCAGGATGATCGAGCCCGGCGGCGTCGAGACGCCGTGGACTTCGCACAGCACCTACCGATGGGCGCTGAACGGGCACTTCCTGCAGGAGGACTTCACGATCACCATGCAGGGGCTCTCGACGCCGATGGTGATCCGCAGCTACGTCGGCTGGGACCGCGAGCACAGCCGCTACGTCGCGGTGACGGTGCGCAGCGAAGGCGTCGCCGCGCTCAACGAGGTCCACCTGCTCGGCAGCGGCGAGATGCTGACGGTGCAGACGCACCACCTGCAGGGCGTGCCCTACCAGGAGCGGGCGCGCGTCGTCGTCGACGGCGACGTGATGAAGATGCGCATCGACATGCTGCTGCACGAAGGAGACTCGCTGCAGGTGATCGACGGCGTCATGAAGCGCTGTGAGGATGCGTTCGACGGGGACTGGGACACGCCGACGTGGATGGGCGCGCAGCCCACAGCGCCGATGGCGAAGCTGGCGCGGATGGCTGGCTCCTACGTGACCAAGGGCGAGATGGCGATGGCGCCCGGGGCGCCGATGACGGAGATCGCCGGCGCGGACCGCTGGGACATGGTCTTCGGCGGAACGGTCATGCAGTGCCGCACCGAAGGCCAGGCCGGCGGCGGCGGCGGCGCGACCTACGAGTGCTACGCGTACTGGGCTTGGGACGCGCACCGCCGGCGTCTGCGCAACGTCTACGTCGACAACATGGGCATGGTCGGCGCGATGGACGGGTGGTGGCACCAGGACAAGCTGGTCAGCACGATGGCCGGGCTGTCGATGGGCACGCCGACGACGCAGCGCTTCGTGATCCACGTGGACGCCGACGGGGTGACGACCGGCTGCGAAGGGCACACGGCCATGGGCCTGATGGAGCCGTTCTTGAGCTTCCGCATGAAGTTCGAGAAGCAGAAGTAGCAGCCCGACAAGGGCCGCAGCCGGGTAGCTGCACGCGGCGGGGGCATCGGGTCGGCGCCCTGCTAGGATCCTGCGATGCTGTCCTTCGAGCAGATGATCCAGGCGGTCGACTCGCACACCGCAGGCGAGCCGACGCGCGTTGTCACCGGCGGGCTGCCGCAGGTCCCGGGCGCGACGATGGCCGAGAAGCGCGACGCGCTGCAGCGTGACCACGATCATCTGCGTCGCGCCCTGGTGCTCGAGCCGCGCGGTCACGACGCCGTGATCGTTGCCTACCTGCTGCCACCGACGCGCGAGGACGCCGACCTCGGCGTGGTCTTCGTCAACGACGCGGGCTACCTCGGTATGTGCGGGCACGGCTCGATCGGCCTCGCGACGACGGCGGTGGCGATGGGCATGGTCAAGCCGGTCGAGCCCTACACGACGATCCGGCTCGACACGACCGTCGGGCTGGTCGAGTGCAAGGTGCGCGTCGAGGGCGGCCGGCCGAAGAGCGTGACGATCACCAACGTGCCGTCGTTCCTCTACAGGCAGCGGGTCCGCGTGCCGGTGCACGGCTTCGGCGACGTGGCGGTGGACATCGCGTACGGCGGCAATTGGTTCGGCTTCGTCGAGGCCGACCAGCTGGGCCTGATGGTCGAGAAGGCGCACCTGCCGGTTCTGATGCAGGCGGCTACCGCGATCCGCGAGTCGCTGGTGCGCGAAGGGGTGCGCTGCGTGCACCCGGAGATCGGCACCGAGGACATCGTCGACCACATCAAGCTGTTCGTACCGCTGGACGGCGACCGGCCGGGCGCGCGCGCGCTGACGCTTTGCCCCGGTACGGCCTACGACCGTTCACCTTGCGGGACCGGCACGTCGGCCAAGCTCGCGGTCGTGCACGCCAAGGGGGAGCTCGGCGTCGACGAGTGGTTCGACAGCGACAGCGTGCTCGGCACGCGGTTCGAGGCGCGCGTGCTCGGCACGACCAAGGTCGGCGAGTTCGACGCGGTGATCCCGGAGATCACCGGGTCGGCGTGGATCACGAGCATCGCGACGCACGTGATCGACCCGGACGACCCGTGCCGCTACGGGAGCTGATCGGCCGCGCCGGCTACTTCGTCAGGTTCTCGTAGAGCCACGTGAACGAGACGCGCTGCGGCCGCGGCTCCAGCTCGTCGAGCGCGGCCTGCGTCGGCGACAGCTCCTTGGTGATCTCGGCCATCTGCGGACGGATCTTGTCGTAGGCATCGGCGAACGCCTGCTGGGCCGCGTCGCCCTCGAGTCCCTCGCGGGCCTTCGCCGCGCGCGCGCTGAGCGTCCGCATCTCGGCCCGCAGCTCTTCGAGCCGCTCGCGCAGCTCGGTCGCGCGCTGCTTCTCCGCGTCGCTCAGGTCGCGCTGCGCAGGCTGCCACATCGAGTAGCCGCCGACGATCAGGTCGAGGTCACCGTCGCCGTCGAAGTCCACGGCGTCGGGGTGCAGGCCCGCGTCGGGCCGCGCGGGCGCGCCCTCGCTGTCCTTCGGGCTGGGTGCGATCAGCTGCACCGGCGTGCCGAAGCGCGACTCCCCGGTCGAGGTCTCGTTGAGGTAGACGGCGACGCCTCCGCCAGCACTCTTGCCGTAGGGGTCGCCCATGCCGCTGACCATCAGGTCGAGCACGCCGTCGCGGTTCCAGTCGACCGCGCGGATCGTCGCGACCGTGCCCTCGTCGCGCATCGGCGCGCCGGCGGCCGAGACCAGCTCGTTGCGCGACGCGAACTTCGGTGCGCGGTTCGTGCCCTCGTTGCGGCGCAGGTAGACGTAGCCGCCCTTGTGGTCGCCGAGCACGAGGTCGTAGTCGCCGTCGCGGTCGTAGTCGAACGCGATCGCCGAGGTCAGGTGGCCGTTGGCGGGCGCGCCGCCCGGTGGATCACACCGGTCCGTCTCGTCCCACTTGCTCTCGTCGAAGTTCCACCACGCGTTGAGCACGATGCGTCGGCCCTCCTTGTCGACGATGCCGACGGGCTGCAGGTAGCCCTCGCGCTCGTTGTCCCAGTAGCTGACGTGCGGAGAGCCGTCGAAGATCCCGCAGACGATGTCGTCGTCGCCGTCGCCGTCGAAGTCCACGAACTGTGGACTCATGCCGATGCATCACCAGTTGCCGAAGTCGAGGATCTTGCCCTCTACGTCCTTGAGCTTCTGCTCGGCGGCGAACGTGCCGTCCTCCAGCTGCCGGGCGTACGTGATGTGCCCGCGCAGGTCGCCGACGACGATGTCCGGGCGGCCGTCGCGCACCAGGTCGTAGGAGACCGGCGACGGGTAGAGCCGGCCCTTGCCGCAGACCTTCTCACCTGCGCGCAGCATCACAGGTGCTGCGAACAGGGCGCGCTGCGCGGTCGCGAAGGAGGAGAGGGTCGCGCCGCACGCGAGCGCGACCAGGAAGCGTGGGGTGTGCATCGTATTCGTCGGAGGGCGAAAGGATAGCACGCCGCGCCCGGCCCGGGCCCCGCCCTCAGGCGAACCCGTCGTCGCGCGTGCCGAGGTGCGTCGACGCGAAGCCGGTGCGGGTCGCGACGACGCCGAGCGCGGCGAGCGCGAGGATGCCCTGCCGCGCGCTGTCCTGCGGCCAGCCCGTCTGGCCGTGCGAGAAGAGGTAGACGAGCCCGATCAGCGTGAGCTCTGCGGTGCACTGGGCGACGCCCTCGCGCTGCTGCACGAACGTCTTGACCAGCGTCGCCGCGACGTCGCCGAGCAGCACGCCGGTCAGGATCGCCTGGCCGCTCGGGAAGCGGCTCGCGAAGGACACGACCAGCGCATAGGCCACGACGCGGATCAGCAGGGCCGCGAACGAGACGGCGGCTTCGATCCTGGCGATGCTGGCTCGGTCCTTCATGGTGGCAGTGGCGCTGCACCGCTCATCGTCCAGATGCCCGCGCCCGTTGAGTCCGCTATGTTGGGGTGATGCGCAGAGCGGCGTTGGCGGCGGTGGTCTTGACCGGATGCGTGAGCTTCCACCCACGCAATCCACCGTGGCGTCAGCGCGCCGACGCCGACGGGCAGGCAGTCGCCGAGGCGGCTGCCGCGCGCCCGGCGTCGACGGTCTCTTCTTGGGAGACCATCGGCCGCAGCCACGAGGGCCGGCCGCTGCGTGTGCGTCGCGTCGGCGACGGGCCGCGCCGCGTGATCTGGATCGGCGGCATCCACGGCAACGAGCGCGAGGGCGTCGTGTCGACGGCGGAGCTCCCGGACGCGCTGGCCGCGGTTCCGGGCGCGCTCGAGCAGGTGACGCTGACGATCCTCGAGGACGTCAACCCCGACGGCACCGCGGCGAACACGCGCGGCAACGCGCGCGGCGTCGACCTCAACCGGAACTACCCGGCCGGTAATTATCTTCCCGGGCCGCGCTACGGCGAGCGGCCGTTGGACCAGCCCGAAGCGCGCGCGCTGCACGACCTGATCCGCGCCGAGCGTCCGCACCTCGTGATCGTCGCGCACAGCTGGCGCAACGACCACTTCATCAACTACGACGGCCCGGCAGTGCGCTTCGCCGAGCGGTTCTCGCGCCACTCCGGCTACCGGGTCAAGCCGTCGGACAAGATCGCGCCGACGCCTGGCTCGCTCGGCTCGTGGGTGGGCCGCACGCTGCAGGTCCCGATCCTGACCCTCGAGCACGAGCGCGGGTCCGACGCGCTGAGCTGCTGGCTCGACACGCGCGAGGCGATCCTGGCGGTGATCCTCTCCAACTGAGCGTCGGTCGGCTTCAGCCGCCGCGCGTGTGCATCTCGAGGTGGGGGTTCGCGCGCATCGCGTCCGCGTGCGCCAGCGCCCCGCGGTCGGCGATGCCGGCGCGCACCTCGGCGCCGCGGTCCTGCCGCGCGCCCCAGACGCCCACGAGCTTCTGGCGCAGCGCCGCGTCGCTCGCGCCGGCGCGGAGCAGCCCTCTGAGGTCGACTCCTTGGGTGGCGTAGAGGCAGGTGAACAGCATGCCGTCGGCGGTCAGCCGGGCGCGGTCGCAAGTCGAGCAGAACGGCTGCGTCACCGAGCTGATGACGCCGAAGACGGTGCCGTCCTCGAGCCGGAACCGCTCGGCGGGCGCGCTGTCGCTGCGGGGCAGGGCCGTGATCGCGCCGAAGCGGTCGGCGAGCAGCTCGAGGATGCGCTGGCGCGAGACGACGCGGTCCATCTGCCACCGGGTCGCGCCGCCGACGTCCATGTACTCGATGAAGCGCAGCTCCGCGTCCACCGAGCGCGCGTAGTCCAGCAGCTCGGGCAGCTCGCGGTCGTTGACGCCGTCGATCGCGACCGTGTCGATCTTGGTGCCGCGGAAGCCCGCCTCGCGCGCAGCCTCGACGCCGTCGAGCACGCGGTCGAGCTGGTCACGGCCGGTCAGCAGCTCGAACGTGCCGCGGTCGAGCGAGTCGAGGCTGACCGTCAGCCTGCGCAGGCCCGCGCGCTGGAGCGCCTGCGCGTGCTCGCGCAGCAGCACGCCGTTGGTCGTCAACGCGAGGTCCTGCAACGGGCGCGCGGCGAGCATCTCGACGAGCTTCGGCAGCTCGCTGCGCAGCAGCGGCTCGCCGCCGGTGATCCGCACCTTGTCGACACCCAGCGCGACGAAACCGTCGACCAGGCGCGCGGTCTCCTCGAACGACAGCACGTCCGACCTGGGCAGCCACGTGTACGACTCCTCCGGCATGCAGTACTGGCAGCGGAGGTTGCAGCGGTCGGTCACCGAGACGCGCAGGTTGCGCAGCGGGCGGCCGAGGCGGTCGGGCATGGCGGGCATCGTGGCCCGACGAGGATAGCGGGGTCGGCGCGCTTGTGAACGCCCTCTGTCGTGGCCCCGACTAGCCCGGCAGCTTCTTCGCGAGGATGCGCAGCTGGTGGCCGCGGCGTCGCGACAGCGGCTCGCCGGTCTCGGGATCAGTGGGGGGCTTCTGCAGGTTCAGCATGCGCTGCAGCGCCGCGGCCGCGGCGTTGCGCGTGTGGTCGGGCGTGCGGCCGTCCATGAGCAGGTCGATCAGCAGCATCGCGACGGGCTCCCGCGGCTTGCGCACGATGGCGTTCCACAGCGCCGGTGACACCGGGTTCTTGCGCAGCTCGACCTTGAGCTGAGGGCCGCCCTGCCGCACGACCGCGAGCGACGCGGTGTCGACCCTCCCGCGGCGCCTGGCGACGTCGCGGATCACGGCGTCGATGTCCTCGTCGAACTGGCTGCCGAAGGCCAGCGTCAGCACCCGCTGCAGCACCATGGTGTGGTTGTGCAGCGGCTCGCAGACGCCGCGGCCGGCCTTGGCGATGCGCTGGAACTGCGTGTGCGTGTCGTCCCCCGCTCGTTCGGGGCTGGTGACCAGCGTGTGCACGAACGACCTGCGGTCCCCGGTGAAGCGCCGCACCTTGCCGAGCAGCCGCTTGAGGTCACGCCGGTGCGTGGGCGCGTCGCCGGCGAGCACGATCACGCGGCGCGCGCCCTCGCGCCAGCGCTGGCCGATGGCCGACGACAGGCCTGCGGAGACGTCCTCGGCGCGGTCGCCGCCGCCGCCGGCGTCGACGTACTGCACGAAGTTGCTGGCGCGCCAGTAGTCGAGCGCCAACGGCACCTGGCGGACGCGGTAGTCCTCCTTGTCGCCGTTGTCCCGGTAGGTCACGAGGCCGAACCGCGCGTCGGGGACCAGCGTGCGTAGCACGTCGCACATCTCGACGATCGTCGCCTTGGTGTCGTTGATCGTGCTGGTCATCGAGCCCGTACTGTCGAACACGAACACGATCTCGAGCCCGGTCTTCTGCAGCTCTTCGACCTCTCTGCGGAAGCTGCCCGACCCGACCTCCCCGCTGTTGCTCGCGCCGCGGACGCCGTCGCCTCCCTGCGGCGCGCGTCGCCGGGCGCCGATCTGCGGGTTCTCGAGCGGCTGCTCAGGCGGCTGGTCGCGGATCTCGAAGCTCGGGAGCGGCGGCTCCGGCGCGAGCGGGTCCGGCTCCTCGACGGCGTCGTCGACCTCTTCTGTGAGCACCTCCGGCGGGGCGGGCGGCCCCTCGCCACGCTCCGGGCTCGCGTCGACCTCGATCTGGATCGTCGCGACGCCGGCGCCGCCCGGGGGCGGCGTCTCGAGCAACAGCGCGAGCGCGAGCAGGACCAACGCGTGGATCACGGCCGAGAGCAGCAGCCAGGGCGCGCGGCGCAGGTGCTCGGCGACGAGGTCGGTGAAGGTGCGCTGTTCGTAGCGAAGCGCCGAGGCCGCTGCGCGCACGCTCTGCATGCGGCGCTGCTGCGCGGCCTGCCGGAGTGCTGGGATCGGGACCAGCGCTGCGGAGCCGTCGTCTGCGACGACCACCATCAGCTCGCCCGCGAGCGCGATCCGGTCGCCGGGGCGCAGCGCGGCCTCGACGACGCGCTCCTCGTTGACCAGGATGCCGTCGCCGCCGCCGAGGTCGCGGATGCGGGCGCCGTCGCCGACGTGGATGCACGCGTGCCGCGGGGCAGCGTCCGCGATCCGCAGGTCGCAGTCGTCGGCGCTTCCGAGCAGGTAGTCGCGGCCGGGCTCCAGCGCGTGGCACGCGCCGCCGAGTCGCAGCGCCAGCAGTGGGGAGCCTGGTTCCACGGACCCTTTTTATCGTCTGTCGACGCGACTTGTCGGAGTTGCGTCGAGGGGATTCGCCTGCCACGATCCCACGGCAATGAGCCTTCGCATCATCGGTGGCGAGTACGGCGGCCATCCGCTCAAGACGGTCCGGGGCCTCGGGACCCGGCCGCTCCTCGGGCAGGTCCGCGAGGCGGTCTTCAACATCCTCGGGGAACGGGTCGAAGACGCGTTCGTCTGGGATCTGTTCGCCGGGACGGGCGCGTCGGGCATGGAGGCGCTGTCGCGCGGCGCTGCGCGCGTCCTGTTCGTCGAGAAGAACGGCAAGGTCCTCGACGTGCTCAAGTCCAACCTGCGCGAGCTCGGAGGAGACGCCGAGGACCGCGGCGTCGTCGTGCGGGCCGACGCGTGGGACCCGCCGGTCGTGCACCGGTCGCTGTTCGGCGCCGCTCGCGAAGACGACGACGACGACGCTCCGTCCGACGTCGAGGTGGCTCCCGACGTGATCTTCCTGGACCCGCCATACCCGATGGTCGCCGAGGACCCCGTCAAGTCGCTGGCGCGCGCGCGCCGGCTGCTCGACCGCACCGCGGACCGCGGCTGCGTGCTGTTCCACTTCCAGCGCGGCGTGCTCGACGAGGACGACTTCGACGGCGACCTCGACGTCGACCTCCGCGAGTGGGGCACCTGCGTGATCGCGATGATGTGGCGCGAGGGCCAGGCGCCCGAGGTGGTGCACAAGCGCCGCGAGAAGCAGCGCGCCAAGGACGCCCAGGCGTAGGCAGCAGGCCCGCTCTCCGACGCTCTGCAGCGCTGCGGACCGGCGCCTGGCCGACTGTCGGAGATGCGGCCAGCTCCGCTGCAGACTGTCCGTTCCCTGGACAGTCGCCGGCAGCCCCCGTGCCGTGGGCTGCACGGTGGCCGCCCGCGACCCGGACGGTATCGGGACGGACAGCGAGACAGGCGTCAAGGCGCGCCCGTTCCGAGGTCGATAGCTGAGGAGCGTGGACCTCCCGCGCCTCTGAACGCACCCGAGATCCTTCTCTTGACCGAGTCGAAGCCCGACGTCGACCGCATCGTCGAAGACCTGATGCACCGCGACCTCCCCAAGGCGCAGCGCATCGCGTGTCTCCGCGAGTTGGCGCGCTCTGGCGACGACATCCCGGACGAGCTGATGGACGAGGCCCTGCGCAAGCTGATGGAGCGGATCACCGAGTGATCACCAGACCTTCCAACCGACCCGAGAGACGAATCAGAACCACCATGAGGACTGCACTGCTGCTTACGTGCCTGGCCGGCGTCGCCGCGCTCCCCGCGCAAGACAACGAGTTCAGCGCTCCTGTCCGCACGACCATCGGGTCGATGCGCGCGAACCCCGACGCCTACCAGAACGTCAAGGTCGTGTTCACCGCGCAGTTCGCGTCGCTGGGCCGGATCTCGAACCCGTTCTTCACCCAGTTCACGCCGACGGACTACACCAACTTCTACGCGTGGAGTGACGACCAGCCGATCTGGGAGGAGAAGTCCTACAACGACGTGTTCGGGATGCTCTTCCTCAACAAGTCGAACCCGGAGCTCGAGCAGATCTACAAGATGCCGCTCTACGCGCGCATGCGCTGCACCGGGGTCGTCCGCAACACGTTCCAGAACACGCCGTGGGTCGAGGTGCTCAGCTTCTCGGTGCTGGACGAGCGGCTCGACAACGCCGTGCTGACGCACCTGCACCGCGGCGAGAAGCTGATGGCGGAGCGCCTCTGGCAGCGCGCCGTCGGCGAGCTCTCGATGGTGCTCGGTGACGACGTCCCGGCCCCTGCGATGCAGACCGCGCACAAGAACCTCGGCATCTGCATGCTGCGCATGGGTGAGTCGAAGGCTGCCGTCGGCTACCTGCAGTCGGCCGTCGCCCTCTCGGAAGGCGCCGACATCGAGGCCAAGCAGCTGCTCCTGACCGCGCAGCGCAACCCCGAAGAGGCGATCGACCGGGTGGTGGACTCGAGCAGCCTCCGCGACAGCGAGCGCCCGATGTGGGAGGCGTTCGAGACGGCCGGCGCCAGCTCGGGCCCGACCCGCGTGCTCAGCCGCTGAGGCGGCTGCCGCTCCGATCGACCGGCGGGGCCTCCCCGCCCTCGACGCTGAAAATCCGTCCTCGGGCGGGCATTCTCTTGGGCCCAACAGCCCATGAGCGCAACCCTTGCCCCCACCGAGTTGACGGCCCCTGCCGCCCGAGGCCCGCTCCGCCTCGCGGTCGCGCTGCTGGTCGCCATCACGGTGACCATCCTCTGGGGGGCCCTGACGACCAGCACGGGCTCGGGCATGGCGTACGCCGACTGGCCGCTGTCGGACGGTCAGGTGATGCCGGAGAGCAGCTACACGCAGCTGCCGCACTTCTTCGAGCACTTCCACCGGCTGTTCGCGTCCAGCGTCGGCCTGATCGCGCTGACGCTCTGGGTCTGGCTGTGGCGCAGCGGCGCGCCGCGCCGCGCGACGCTGACGGCCTTCGCCGGCGGCTGCCTCGTGCTCGTTCAGGGCCTCGTCGGAGGCACCGGCGTGCTGCTCAACCTGCCCGCGGTCACGTCGGTGACGCACGGCACGCTCGCGCAGCTGACGCTGGCGACCTTCGGGTGGCTGGTCTACCTGCTCTCGGACCGCTACCGGCGCACCGAGCCCGCCCGCGACGTGGCGCCGGGTGCCGGCCGCAAGCTGGCGCTGTTCGCGGTCGTGGTCCTGGTCGCCCAGACGGTGGTCGGCGCGATCGCGCGCCACACCAACAGCAGCCACGCGCTGTGGACGCACGTCGGCAACGCGCTGGTCGTGTTCCTCGTCGCGGCCGTCGCGACGGCGTTCGCCGTCGGCAAGCTGCGTGACACACCCGGCGTGCGCGGGCTGTCGCAGACGATCGTGGGGCTGTTGATCCTGCAGATCGCGCTCGGCTTCGTGGCGCTGGCGATCCGCAACGAGGCGGGCAAGACGCCCGAGAACGTCGACCGCCTGGGCGCAGCGACCACGATCTCGTTCCACGTGCTGCTCGGCGCGCTGTTGACGGTGCTCATGGCCGCGCTCGCGGCTCACGTCTTCCGCGCGACGCGCCGGCCGGGAACGCCATGACCGCGGCGACCGGCGCCGGGATCCTCCGAGCCTACTGGGAGCTCTCCAAGCCGCGGCTGTCCGCGCTGGCCGTATTCGCCGTGGTCGCCGGCGCCTACATGGCGTGGCCCGCGAAGACGTCCCACCCGCCGCTGGACCTGCTGGTCTTCACCACGCTCGGCAACTTCCTCGCCGCGGCCGGCGCCGCGGCGCTGAACATGTACCGCGAGCGCCACCTCGACCCGCTGATGGAGCGGACGCAGGACCGCCCGCTGCCGAGCGGTCGCCTGCAGCCGCGCAGCGTGCTGCTGTTCGGGCTCATCGCGTCGCTGCTCGGGGTGGTCCTGGTGCTGGTCGGGGCCGCGCCGTTGGCGCCCGACGGCTCGCGGCCGCCGGGCCAGTGGAACTGGACGGCTGCGGGGCTCTGCGCGCTGATCGTGCTGTTCTACGTGCTGGTCTACACGCCGATGAAGACCCGCACGCCGCTGAACACGCTGGTCGGCGCGATCCCCGGCGCGCTGCCGCCGGTGGTCGGACACGCGGCGGTCGCCGGCGAGCTGGCGATGCCTCAGGCGGTGCTGTTCGCGATCCTGTTCTGCTGGCAGATCCCGCACTTCCTCGCGATCGCCTGGCGCTACCGCGACGACTACGCGCGCGCCGGGATGCAGATGCTGCCGGTGCTCGACCCGACCGGGAGGCGGACCGGGACCACCATGCTGCTCTACGTCAGCGGTCTGGGCATCGCGAGCCTCGTCCCGTACGTGACGCAGATGTGCGACGAACGCTACGCAGTTGTCGCGGTTCTGCTCGACGTGCTGTTCTTCGTGCCTACGCTGATCGCTGCGTGGACGCGGCGCGACGTCGCGATGCGCATGACCTTCATCATGTCGATCATCTACCTCCCGCTGCTGTTCTCGGTCATGGTGTGGACGCGCAAGTGAGCGACGGCCCGGCAGTGACAGCGGCTGACGTGCAGTTCGCCTACGGCGATCGTCAGGCCCTGCGCGGCGTCACCTTCGAAGTGCAGAGAGGCGCTGCATTCGGCTTCTTGGGTCCCAACGGCTCGGGCAAGTCGACGCTGTTCAAGCTGCTCTCGACGCTGGTGCCGCTCCAGCAGGGCGCGGTGTCGATCCTGGGGGCGGACCTGTCGCGGGAGGCCGCGGCGATCCGGCGGCGTATCGGCGTGGTGTTCCAGTCGCCCGCGGTCGACAAGAAGCTGACCGTGCAGGAGAACCTCCGCTACGGCGGGCTGATGCTCGGGCTCGGCGGCGCAGAGCTGCACCGGCGCATCGACGCGTGCCTCGCCGCAGCGGACCTGACCGACCGGCGCAAGGACAACGTCGAGGACCTGTCCGGCGGCCTCCGGCGGCGCGTCGAGATCGCCAAGTGCCTGCTGTCGCAGCCCGAGCTGGTGCTGCTGGACGAGGCGAGCACCGGCCTGGACCCCGCGGCGCGCCGCGAGATGTGGAAGGTGCTCCGCGCGCAGGACGGGCTGACCGTGCTGTTCACGACGCACCTCATGGAAGAGGCCGCCGAGGCGGACCGGTTGATGCTGCTCGACGAGGGCAACGTCGTTGCGCACGGCCGCCCGGGCGAGCTGATGGAGGAGGTCGGCGGCCAGGTGCTAGAGATCGAGTCGGCGGCGGCCGAGGAGCTGCAGGCCCAGCTGCGCGCAGACCTCTCGATCGAGGCGACCCTGCTCGACCAGACGCTGCGCATCGACGGCGAGAGCGTGCACGAGCTGGTGCCCGAGATCATGAAGCGCTGGGGCGACCAGGTGCGGCGGCTGCAGCTGGCGCACCCGTCGCTCGAGGACGTGTTCTTACACCGGACCGGCAAGCGCTTCGTCGTGACCGCGCCCGAGGAGCCGAAGAAGAAGAAGCGGAGGCGGCGATGAGCAAGGCGGTCTTCTCTCTGTGGCACCGGGAGATCGTGCGGTTCCTGCGCGATCGCTCACGCCTCACGGGCTCGTTGATGCAGCCGATCATCTTCTGGCTGCTGTTCAGCGGCGCGCTGAACAACTCGGTCAACTTCGGCGGCACCGAGAGCTACAGCGAGTACTTCTTCAGCGGCACGCTGGCGATGATCACGCTGTTCACGGCGATCTTCGCGACGATCACGGTGATCGAGGACCGCAAGGAGGGCTTCCTCCAGGGCGTGCTCGTGTCGCCGGTCCCGCGATCGGCGATCGCGCTGGGCAAGATCCTCGGCGGCGCCACGCTCGGCGTCGGCCTCGCGGTGATCTTCCTCGTGCTCGCGCCGTTCGCCGGCATCCCGCTCGAGCTCGGCAACGTCGCCAAGGGCCTCGGCGTGCTGGCGTTGCTCGCGGTCGCGGTCACCGGGCTCGGCTTCGTGCTGGCCTGGCTGATGGACAGCGCCGCGGGCTACCACGGCATCATGATGCTGTTCCTGATGCCGATGCTGCTGCTGTCGGGCGCGTTCTTCCCGATCGAGCAGGCGCACTGGCTGATCAGCTGGATCCGGCACATCAACCCGATGACCTACGGCGTCGGCGCGCTGCGCCACGCGCTGCACGGCGCCGCGCCGGGTTGCCCTACGTTCGTGGTGTGCATGGTCGGCACCACGGTGTTCGCGGTTGCCACGTTCCTGCTGGGGACCTATGTGGTCACCCGCCGCAGCGCGCGCGACGCGGCCTGATGCTATGACCTCGACCCACGACGTCGTCCCGCTCGGCTCGGCCGGCTTCGACTTCCGGGTGCTCGCGGACGTGGACGCGATGCTCAACGGGGTCGCGTTCGTGCTGATCTGCGCGGGTCTCGTGGCGATCAAGCGCGGCAACGTCGAGCTGCACAAGAAGCTCATGCTGTCCGCGGTGGCGACGTCGGCGCTGTTCCTGGTGTGCTACCTGACCTACCACGCCACCTGCGAGTCGGTGAAGTTCCGGGGCGAAGGCGCGATCCGCCCGGTCTACTTCACGCTGCTGATCAGCCACATCGTGCTGGCCGCCGTGCAGGTGCCCCTGATCCTCCGGACGGTCTACCTCGGCCTGAAGGACCGCCGCGAAGCCCACAAGAAGTGGGCGAAGATCACGACGCCGATCTGGCTCTACGTGTCGGTCACCGGCGTCGTGATCTACTTCATGCTCTACTGGATGTAGCGCCCGGAGATCCGCCGCGCGCGCCGGGCTAGGCCTGGAAGTCCTTGGCGGTCCCCGTGGCTGCGTGCGCGCGGTCCAGGCGCTCGAGCGCGACCGCGTAGGCAGCCGTGCGCATCGGGGCGTCGAGTTCGGTCATGCGGGCGTGCAGCGTCCGGTACTGCGTCTGCATCGTCGTGCGCAGCTTCTGGTGCACCTCCTCGAGCTCCCAGTAGACGCCTGCGCGGTTCTGCAGCCACTCGAACCAGCTCACCGTGACGCCGCCCGCGTTGGCGAGCACGTCGGGCACGACGAGCGCGCCGCGTTCGTGCAGGATTGCGTCTGCTTCACCCGTGGTGGGGCCGTTGGCGAGCTCGATCAGGACCTTGGCCTTCACGTCGGCCGCGTTCTCGGCGGTGATCTGGTCCTCGAGCGCGGCGGGCACCAGCACGTCGACGTCGAGCTCCAGGAGCGCGCCGCTGTCGAGCTTGGTGCCGACTTCGGGCAGTCGGCGCGTCTCGTTCTTGGCTTCGATGACCGCGGCGATGTCGAGCCCCTCGGGCGCGTGGATGCCGCCTCGTGAGTCGCTGACGGCGACGACCTTGTAGCCGTCCTTGTGCAGCAGCTTGGCGATGTGCTGGCCGGCGTTGCCGAAGCCCTGGATGGCGACGGTGATCTCGCCGGGCTTCCAGTCGCGCTGCGCCTCGATCTCCTTGAGCACGTAGTAACCGCCGCGTCCCGTCGCGTCGTCGCGGCCGAGGCTGCCGCCGCGCCCGACCGGCTTGCCCGTGATCACGCCGGGCTCGTGCTGGCGCACGACGCTCGAGTACTCGTCGGCCATCCACGCCATCGTGCGCGCGTTGGTGTAGACGTCGGGTGCCGGCACGTCACGGTCGACGCCGATCACGTCGGCGATCGCGCGCACGTAGGCGCGGCTGAGCCGCTCGGTCTCGGCCAGCGAGAGCTTGCGCGGGTCGACCTCGACGCCGCCCTTGCCGCCCCCGAACGGGATGTCGACGACCGCGCACTTCAGCGCCATCCAGAGCGCCAGCGACTTGACCTCGGCGAGGTCGACCTGTGGGTGGAAGCGGATGCCGCCCTTGAACGGTCCGCGCACGTCGTCGTACTGCACGCGGTAGCCGCGGAACATCTGCAGCGACCCGTCGTCCATGCGCAGCGGCAGGGACACCTCGACCGTCCGCCGCGGCGCGGACATCCGCAGCAGCGTCTCGGGGTCGATCCGCGCGTGCTCGGCGGCGCGCTGGACCCGGGCGATCGAACGGGAGAACAGATCTGCGCCTGCGGCGCCCTTGCTGGCTTCACTCATGGCTTTCCTTGCAGCTCAGATCGTGCCTCCCGTCGGGTCGGGAGGAAAGTGTGGCTACGAGGAAAGACGAGCGGGCGCCCGACGGGCGGGCCGCCCGCGGGCCGCGCGTCAGTTGATCGTGGCGACGCCGCCGTCGGACATCGTCCAGGTCGAGTCGAACGCGATCGACTGCATGTGCAGCTGCACGCCCGCCAGGTTCTGGTTGTTGGGCAGCGGCAGCTGGTAGATCGCCTGGTTGACGAACACGTTGAGGACCTCGACGGCGTCCGGGCGCGCCAGCAGCGTGCAGCCGGCAGCGAAGCCCGGCAGGTTCAGCGGCGTGTTGTCACCGGCGAGGCCGAGGATCATCGCCGTCGGCGCGTTGCCGAGGTTGGTCGTGCGCACGATGAACGTAGTGCCGAGGTTGGGAAGCGTCAGCGCGCTGAGCGACGGCGCGCTGGTCGCGTTGGTGCAGCCCGCGCCGTAGTTGGCGAACGTGCCGACGGCGCAGTCGGCGTCGTCGATCCGGAACGCGTCGAGCGCGGCCTCGGTCACCGAGTTGTTCGGGTTGTCCGCGACCGAGAAGCGCATCTTGAACTGGTTGGGGGTCCCGAACAGCGCCTTGACGTCGATCGAGCGCGACTCCCAGTTGTTGGTCCCGGAGATCGACTCGATCGGGACCCAGCTGGCGCCGCCGTTGTTCGAGGCGCTGATGTCGAGCGTGTCGTCCGGCGTGGTGCCGCCGATCTCGAACCAGACCTTGTAGCTGACGACCGGCGCGTTGGCGGTGGACAGGTCGACCGTCTCGGTCGTCAGCACGGTCGGACCGCCGTCGACGTCTTCGTTGTTGGCGTTGCCGGTGACCCAGCACTGCCCGCTGCCGTCGGCGTCCGCCGACGGGCCGCGCGAGTCGAGCGGGGTGGCGCGGACCCACGCGCCGGTCGCGAGCGCCGTGTTGGCCACCGTCCAGCCGGGCGGGCTGGTGTTGAAGTTGTAGTTGCGGATCGTCGTCAGCGCGGCGGCCGCCGTCGCCGTGTGGACCGCGCCCGGCGCGTTCTCGGGGCTCGTGTAGGTCACCGCGTTCTGCCCGACGGCGCTCACGTAGTAGGAGACGCTGGTGCCGCAGGTGGTCGCGGGGAAGGTCGCGTCGAAGGTGGTCGCGCTGATCGGCGTCGGCGTGATCTGCTGGAACGCTCCGCCGGTCGAGACGTTGAGCCGCAGCGTGCCCGCCTGCAGCGCGATCGGCCCCGACGTGGTGATGCGCAGGGTCGTCGTTCCGAGCGGGTCGATCACGTTGGGCAGGCCGTTGGGGAACGAGAACTCCAGCTCGGGGCAGTCACAGATGCCCTGGGGGTTCGCCAGCGCGCTCTGCAGCGCCGAGAGGTTCGCGCCCGTGCCGGCGTTGGAGCCGCCGGTCGACGTGCATCCGCCGTGGGTGTGGATGCCGATCGCCTGGTTGGTCCCGTCGAGGATCACCGGCGAGCCCGAGTTGCCGCCCGTCGTGTCCGTCGAGTAGCGCACGGTCGTGCCGGAGAACGACGCGTAGGGGCCGGCGTGCGTCTTCTGGACGAGGTACCAGGTCGGCGAGACCGGCGACGAGGTCGAGCCGTTGCCCGTGATGCGGATGAACTGGCCGCTGACCGACGGCGGGTTGACGACGTCGAACGCCTGGCTGCCCTGCGCCGCGTAGGGGGACAGGCCGGTGTTCGAGTTGTCGAAGACGCCGAAGTAGGCCCAGTCGTTGCCGACGCCCTGGCCGCCGTTGCTCTGCATCGACGACGCGTCGACGGCGTACTGGTCCGACGGCGGCGGGTGGTTGAACGAACCGTTCGAGTTGGAGAGCGGCACGTTGAACTGCACGACGTTGAGGTTGCCCGTGCAGTGTCCGGCGGTCAGGAAGCAGTGCCGACAGTCGTTGATCATCCACGACGTGCAGCCGGTGGGCTGGTTGCGCGCGACCCGCGGGTCGCTGCTGAGCACGCGGTCGTCGTTCGAGCCGCAGATCGTGTCGGGCTGCGGCGGGTCGTCGGGGCCGGCCTGCGCCGCGTGGAGCACGATGCGGTTGTCCCCGGTCCCGGGCTGCGCGAGCAGCTCGACCAGCACGGACTCTCCGTTGAAGTAGGCCGACGTGTCGCGCCACTCACCGACGTGCCGCAGGTGCTGGGTCTGCACCGCGCCGTCGCGGACCGAGGTGATCCGCAGGAACGAGCCGTCGCTGCCGGGCTCGGGGCTGCCGGAGAGCAGCACGCCCTGGTACTCGAGGCGGAGCCAGGACGCGCCGGGCACGGTCACGACCTTGGACCAGACGACCTGCGGGATACCGACAGCGGCGGGGGACGGCGCGTCGTTGCGCACGACGCCGGAGTCGACGTCGAGGTAGTGCGTGCTGTGGACGGACGGGACCGCCTGCGCACAGATCGAGGAGGCGAGCAGGAGCGCGGCTGCGATGCGGGTGGAGACCATGGCTACGTGATCAGGGGCGAGATTGCTCCAGAAGTGTAACCGCGATCGCCGGACCGCACCGAAGGATGTGCCGTCCAGGGACTGCGCCGGCGCGCGTGGCGGCGATGGCGCCGGCGACGGTCTGGCGGCATGCTTCGTCTCGCGCCCATGCTGCACACGCTACACATCCGAAACCTCGCTCTCATCGAGCGCGCCGAGCTCCGCATGGCGGACGGATTGTCCGTGGTCTCCGGCGAGACCGGCGGGGGCAAGTCCCTGCTGATCACGGCGCTGAAGCTGCTCCGCGGCGAGAAGGCGCAGGGCGGCCTCGTCCGCCACGGCGCAACGGAGCTGCAGGTGGACGGGGAGTTCCGTCTCGGCGGCGGCGCCCGCAGCGCGGCGATCGAGCGCTTCGTCGAGCAGGCGTGCGGTGGCGCAGTCGACGACGACCTGCTGCTCGTGACGCGGATCGTCGACAAGGGCGGCCGCACCCGCGTGCGGCTGGGTGGCCGGCCGGCGACGCTCTCCGCGCTGCGTGAACTCGGCGGGATGCTGCTCGAGATCCACGGCCAGGGCGACTCGCGCGCGCTGATGCGTCCCGAGATCCAGTGCGAGACGCTCGACGCGTTCGCCGGGACCGCCCAGCTGAGGGGCGCGTTCGCGGCGGCCCTTGAGTCGGCGCGCGAGCTGCGCGCGCGCATCGCGCGGCAGGTCGAAGGGGAGCGCGAGCGCAAGCAGCGGCTCGAGTTCCTGCGCTTCCAGCACGCCGAGATCGAGCAGCTCTCGCTCGGCGAAGGCGAGCTCTCTGAGCTCGAGCAGGACTACCAGGTCCTGAGCAACCTGGACGCGATGCGGCTGCAGCTCGACGACGCGCTCGGGGCGATGCAGGACGGCGAGCACAACGTCACAGACCAGCTCGCGGTCGCGGCGCGGGCGCTGCGGCAGGCGGCCGCGATCGACAGCCGCCTGGACGAGGCCTCGGAGCAGCTCGCGCAGATCGAGGACCTGGTCGCGACTGTGTGCCGCGAGCTCCAGTCGGGCCAGGCGCGCCTCGAGCTCGACCCCGGCAGGCTCATGGCGGTGCAGGAGCGGCTCGACGAGGTGCACACCGCGCTCAAGCGCTTCGGCCCGACCGAGCAGGACCTGCGCGACAACCACGCAGAGACGCGGCGCGAGCTGGACGAGCTGGAGGCGGCGGACACGGCGCCAGAGGCGCTGCTGGCCGAGCAGCGCGAGGCGACCGACCAGGTCGTCGAGCTCGGGCGCAAGCTGCTGCGCGCGCGCAAGAAGGCGGGCGTCGCGTTCGGCGCGGCGATCATGGGCGAGCTGCGGGACCTCGGCATGAAGCACACCGAGGTGCGCCTGGCGATGGCGAGCACCTTCGCGGCCGACCGCGTGCTCGACGAGGCCACCGAGCACGGGCCCGCCCCGGTCGACATCGAGGTGCGGATCAACCCGGGCGAGCCTTGGCAGTCGCTGCGCGAGACGGCGTCCGGCGGCGAGCTGGCGCGCGTCGTGCTGGCCGTCAAGAAGACGCTCGCCGACCAGGACCGCGTGCCGCTGCTGGTGCTGGACGAGATCGACGCCGAGATCGGCGGCCGCCTCGGCCTGCAGGTCGGCAAGAAGCTGCACGAGGTCGCGCGGCACCACCAGGTCGTGATCGTCACGCACCTGGCACCGGTGGCGGCGTTCGCGCAGCAGCACTTCCTGGTCAACAAGGTCGTCGGCGAGCGCACGACTTCGGACGTGCGCCAGCTGCCGCCGGGCGAGGTCGAGAAGGAGCTGGCCGCGATGGCGACCGGCGACGGCGACGACGGCGCGGCGCTGGAGCAGGCGCGCCGGCTCGTCGAGAAGGCGCGCGGCGAGGCCTCGGCCTGAGCGCCGCCTCGGCCGGAAGCAGGCCAGCTGCGCTGCGAGCCAGGCGGCTACATCGCGCCTTCGTTTCGACATCGAAGCGGCGATTTGCCGCGTCGCCTCCGCGATCGCGTCGGTAGACTCGAAGCGCCGTTCAGACTCAGGAAGCTCCGTACGATTTCTCTCCCGCTGGCCCCGTTCCTGCTCGAACGCGAGCTGCTCCCCAAGGTCTGGGGAGGGCGCGCGCTGCGTGATCAGCTCGGCATCCGCGTCGAGGACGACGCCGGTCCGATCGGTGAGTCCTGGGAGCTCTACGACCGCCCGGCGGGCTCGTCGCGCATCCGTGGGACGAGCGAGACCCTGGCGGCGCTGACGCGACGCTGTCCCGAGGAGCTGGTCGGACCGGGTGTGCGGCTCGGCCACGAGGGCGCGTTCCCGCTGATGCTGAAGTTCCTCGACGCACGAGAAGCCCTGTCGCTGCAGGTGCACCCCGACGACGCGCGCGCCCGCGGCGACCTCGGCAAGGACGAGTGCTGCCTCGTGCTCCACGTCGAGGGCGACGCCCGGTTC
>JBERSB010000237.1:0-3125 GCA_041236755.1 Luminiphilus sp.
GCGCGCCCAGCTCCTCCATGGCGCGCTCGTAGCCGCTGCGGATCGACGGGTGCACTGTCGGCCCGGCAGGCGCGCCGGTCATGCCTTCGCGCAGCGCCGCGCGGAACGCATCTCCACCCTCGCCGTCGATCCAGAGCACCAGCCCCGGGCTGGTGCAGAACTGCCCCTGCGCCAGCAGCGACGACGCCGCGAGCTGCGCGGCGAGCGCCGCACCGCGGGCCTGCAGCGCTCCGGGCAAGACGACCACAGGGTTCGCCGAGCCCATCTCTGCGAAGACGGGGATCGGCTCGCGCCGCGCCGCGGCGAGGTCGCACAGCGCTCGGCCGCCGGCGTGCGAGCCCGTGAAGCCGACGGCCTTGACGGCGTCGTGCCGCACGAGCGCCGCGCCGACCTCGTGGCCGCGTCCGTGTACGAGCGAGAACGTCCCCGCCGGCAGCGCGTGCTCGGCGACCGCGTCCTGGATCACGCGCCCGACCAGCTCGCTGGTGCCGGGGTGCGCCGGGTGGCCCTTCACGACCACGGGGCAGCCCGCCGCGAGCGCCGAGGCGGTGTCGCCCCCCGCGACCGAAAACGCGAGCGGGAAGTTGCTCGCGCCGAACACCGCGACCGGCCCGAGCGCGACGTTCATCCGGCGGAGGTCCGGCTTCGGCACCGGCTCGCGCGACGGGTCGGCGCGGTCGATGCGCGCGTCCACCCACGAGCCTTCCTCGACGAGGTCCGCGAACTGCCGCAGCTGCATGACCGTGCGCCCGCGCTCCCCCTGCACCCGGGCCGCAGGCAGCGCGGTCTCGGCCTGGACGCGCTCGCCGAGCTCGTCGCCCCGAGCCAGCAGACCCGGCGCTATGCTGCGCAGCAGCGCCGCGCGCGCCGCCGGCGGGGACGCGGCGAACGCCTCGGCCGCCGCCGCGGCCGCGGCGCATGCGCGCTCGACCTGCGCCGGCGACGCGTCACAGAAGCTCGGCTCCAGGTCGACGCCCCGCGACGGATCGAACGCCGAGAACGCGGCGCCTTGGCCCGCCTCTGCGCTGCCGGCGATGAAGTGCTGTCCTGCGGGCCTGCCCATCAGCGCCGCTCCTCTGCGAGGGCGAGCGGGACCGGTTTCGCGGAGACACGAGACGTGCGATGGAGCGTGTGCATGCTGCCCCCACCAAACGGGGCGCAGCGCGTTCGCGCAAGGCCGCGGCCCCGCATTGCGCGGTCCTCTCATGGCAGGTGCTTGGCAGGCCCGGGGCGAGGCGGCATCGTGCCCACATGGCCAACCGCCTGACCCCGGCCGAGGAGGCCGCCGTCGTCGAGAAGCTGGGACTCGCAGCCGCGCGGCGCCACATCTTCCTCTGCTGCGACCAACCCAAGCCCAAGTGCTGCGACCGCGACCGCAGCCTCGCCGCCTGGGGCTACCTGAAGCAGCGTCTGAAAGAGCTCGGGCTGAGCGAGCAGGGCGGCGTGCAGCGCAACAAGAGCCACTGCCTGCGGATCTGCGCCAACGGACCGGTCGCGCTGGTCTATCCCGAGGGCACCTACTACCGAGGCTGCGATCCGGACGTGCTCGAGGAGATCATCCAGCGGCACCTGATCGGCGGCGAGGTCGTGAAGGAGCACGAGATCACGACCGCGGCGCTCGGCGGGGACGCGTGATGGACCATTCCGCGTTCGAGCGCACGCCCGTCAACCGCTGGCTCGGGTTCCGCCTGGTGAGCCGGTCTGCCGAGCGGGTCGAGCTCGAGCAGGACGTGCGCGAGGAGATGCTGCAGGAGGCCGGCGTGGTCCAGGGCGGCCTGCTGACCGCGCTCGCCGACACCGCGGCCGTCTACCTGCTCTGGCCCGACCTGGGCGAGGCCCGCACGATGACCGGCACGTCGGCGGCCGTACAGTTCCTCAGCGCGGCGCGGCCTCGCGAGGGGCCCCTGCGGGCCACGGCGCAGCCGCTGCGCATAGGGCGCCGGGTCGCGGTCTGCGAGGCGACGGTCGAGCAGGGCGAACGACTGGTCTGCAAAGGCACGTTCACCTTCCTGCTGACGGAGCGGCCGTGACCCCGCTGCTCGTCGACGGCCCTCGGGACGCCGCCGTCACGCTGCTGCTCGCCCACGGCGCGGGCGCGGGCATGGAGCACGCGTGGATGGCGAGCATGGCGGAGCTGCTGGCCGCTCGAGGCCTCCGCGTGGTGCGCTTCGAATTCCCCTACATGGCCGCGCGGCGCGAGGGCCGGCGCCCGGGACCGGACCGCATGCCGAAGCTGCTCACCTGCTACCGAGAGGTGTTCGAACAGCAGCCCGCGCCCGTCGTGCTCGCCGGCAAGTCGATGGGCGGCCGCGCAGCGACCATGCTCGCGGACGACGTCGACTGTGCTGGCGTGGTCGCCATCGGCTACCCGGTCCACCCGCCGGGCAAGCCCGACAACCTCCGCACGGCGCACCTCGAGACCCTGAAGACCCGCGCGCTGATCCTGCAGGGCGAGCGCGACCCGTTCGGCACACGCGAAGAGGTCGCGGACTATCCGCTGTCGGACGCCGTCACCGTGCGCTGGCTCGAAGACGGCGACCACTCGCTCCAGCCCCGCAAGCGCAGCGGCGCCACCCTCGAAGGCAACCTCACCGCAGCCGCGGACGCGGCCGTGGCGTTCTGCCGCGAGGTCACGGGCTAGCGGACGCGGCCTGCTCCCACCGGGCGCGGTTCTCGGCCGCGCTGCGGTCGAGGTCCACCATCGGCCTCGGGTAGCTGTGGCCGAGCTGCACGCCAGCTTCACGGAGGTCTCGCTCGGACGCCGTCCACGGCGCGTGCACGTAGCGCGCGGGCAGCTTCGCCAGCTCCGGACACCAGTGGCGCGCGTGCGCGCCGTCGGGATCGTACTTCGCTGCCTGGGTCGCGAGCTGGAAGTAGCGGAAACCGCGCGCGTCGTTGCCCACCCCAGCGCCGTAGTTCCAGTTGCCGTAGTTCGAGCCGACATCGTGGTCGATCAGCGTCGCCTCGAACCACTCCGCGCCCCACCGCCAGTCGAGCCCGAGGTTCTTGGTCAAGAAGCTGGTGACCAGCTGACGGCCCCGGTTGCCGAGGAAGCCGGTCGCAGCGAGCTCCCGCATGCACGCGTCGACGATCGGGAACCCGGTCTGTCCTTCGCACCAGCGGGC
>JBERSB010000238.1:0-2962 GCA_041236755.1 Luminiphilus sp.
CTCGACCGCGGGGGAGCCGATCGGACACCAGCAGCTGGCGCCGGCAAGGCCCACGGCGTCGCTCCCGTCACCGGCGCGCCCAACGCCGGAGCTGGGAAGACCTACGCGGGTGGCCGAGCGGGACCTGCGCAATGCGTTCGCCGAGGCGGACGCCGCGCAGCTGGCGGACGCAGCAGCCCGACTGGCGGGCTTCCTCGCAGACGCCGAGCGCCACCGAGACGCCCTGCACGTGCTCGACCTCGCGTTGGACCGCGGCGCCGGCGTGGACATCCGGGTCGCTCGCGCGTCCGTGCTCCGCGCGCTCGGCATGTGCGAGGCCGCCGCGGACGACCTCCGGCTCGTCGTCGCGTCGCGAAGGCCGCGCGCGCCCTCTCCGGGCACGCTCCTGGAGCTCGCCAAGGTCGAGTGGCTCGCCGGGGACGTCGCCGCGGCCGCGGCCGCGATGGCGGACCTCGAGCGCGTCTACGTCCGGAGCGACTTCCTGCAAGTGCACGCAGACGACGTGAAGGACTGGCGGGAGCGGATCGCGCACCACACGCCGGAGACCGACGCCGGCGACCTGTGCGACGCGTACGCTTTGCTGCGCGCAGCGCCTTCGGTGACGGCGAGGCTGCGCATGCTCGAGGGTCTGGCGGGCGCGCCGGCCGCGGCCATCATCGCAGACGAGGACCGGGACAAGCAGCGCCGCGCCATCGCGATCGCGTGCGGCGATGCGTCGCCTGCGCTACGGGCGCGCGCCGTGCAGCTCGCGGCGCTGGTGCCGCTGCGTGATCCGGGATTCTGGCGCATCGCGCTGCAAGACGACGCGCCGATGGTGCGCGGCTTCGCGGCCGCGGGTGCGGTGGACGTGCGCGCCGGCGGCGCAAGGTCCCTGCTGCTGGAGGCGCTGGAACGCGAACAGGACGACGCCGCGTTCGGGTCGATGCACCGCGCGCTCGCGAGGGCGCTGCAGGCGCCGCCGCCGCCGTGTGATCCGTCGAACGAGGCCGGCCGCGCCCGCGCGCTGGCGCACTGGAGGAGCGCGTGCGCGCAGTGATGCGGAGCGCCCTGCTCAGCGTGAGCCTGTTGCCGGTCTTCGTCTGGACGTCGTGCGCGGCGACCTACGGCATGGGCGGACTGGACATCCTCCGTGAGTTCGACGAGCTGGTCCAGCTCGAGGGTGCGGGGCAGGACCTGCGCCTCGTTTACGACACCGAGGCGATCGAGGCGCGGGGCTGGAACGAAGGAAACTACGTGCGCGAGCTGGTCGACGGCCTCGCCTACGAGCTCGAAGGAGGCTGGCTCAGCGCGCCGGAGCTGACGACCTGTTCGCGCGCCTGCAGCCGCCTGCTCTGGATCGCGGAGCTCGACGAGAACGCGATGACGCGCATCCGCGCGCTCGACGCGCTCGCCGCGATCACGGGCATCCTGGCGTTGCAGCCGTTCGCCGGCGACCTCGCGGCGAGCACCGCACCCCTGGCGCCCGCCGAGGCGGCCAAGGCGCGCGAGGTGCTGCGGGCTGCCGCCGATGCCGAGCGCGGGGCCGATGGAGCGCTGCCTGCGCCGCAGGCCTTCAAGGCAGCGCTGGAGACGCTGACCAGCCAGCCGCTGCCGGCACACGCACAGCGCGTGGCGCTGATCGGGGACCTCACGCTGGTCGCCGACACCGAGCCCGACCCGCTGGGGCGAGCGTGGGCCGAACAGGCGCTGCGCGAGGCGATCAGCCATGGCGTGCGGGGCAGCCTGCTCAACGCGGTCGAGGGCCGTTCCCGGCGGCTCGCAGTGGTGCGGCTCGCTTCGATGGAGCAGATCCGTCGGCTCGGCGGCCCGCGCACGGTGCCGCTGCTGCTGGCGGCGATGGCCGCGAGCCCCGCGGAGCAGCAGGCCGGTGCGCCGGCGTTCGACCCCGACACGCTCGTGATGCTGCGGTTGATCCACTACTGCGGCCAGCTCGGACCGGAGCTGCGCGGGTCGGTCGTGCGGCTCCCGGGAAGGCAGGACTGGGAGGCGACGTCGCCGGTCGAGTTCCTTGCGCGCACGATCCTTTCGCAGAAGGACTACTACAGCCAGCTGCGCACGCCAGCGATCGTCGCCTTGACCTGGTGCCTCGGTCGGGACGAACTCGATCCCGACCCTGCATGGGTGCGAGCATGGCTCGACGGGAGGGACGTCTGACATGGAGACGCGCTGGTGCGACGAGGACATCGCCTACGACGGCAGCCAGCTGCGCGCGCACTGGCTGCTGGACCGCTTCGGCGTCGTCGGTGACGCCATGGTCGCGTGGTCGGGCGCCTGTTCGGTCGTGGACGCCGAGATGGCGGACCTCGAGGACCTCGGCGGTCCGGGCATCGCCGCGGATCGCATGGTGCACTTCGTCTGGGAGAGCTTCGAAGCGCCGGACCTGCTGCTCGCGACCCACCGCCAGCGCCTGCTCTCGGCGCAGGCGCGCGAAGTGCTCGCAACGTTGGCGCCGCGCGCTACGGTACGCCGGAGCGGCGACGACCTCTACGTAGAAGATGGCAAGCTCTCGCTCTCGATCGCCACGGTCACTCCGGTCAGCTGCTTGATCCCCTTCGCCTGCAACGTGCAAAGCGGCGGCGCGCCCGTCAAGGTGTCCAGCCTGGACGACCTCGGCGTCGACGCGGCGGCGTTCGCGCAGGCCCTGCTCGCGCGGGCTGCGGACGAGCAGCGCTCGATCCGTTCTGCGCGCGCCAAGGTCCGGGCGAAGGGGGAGTGGCGGTGAGCAAGCGCGTGACCGGCGTCGTCAAGTTGGTGCTCGTGGCGGCGATGATGTGGTTCGTCTTCACGCTGATCGACTTCGAGGACCGCCTCGTCACTCTCGACGGGCAGAGCGTGGTCGCAGAGCAGGTCGTCGAGATCGTCGGCGACTGGCGCGCCGACCCGCTGCAGATCCTGCAGGACGGCGAGGAGCGCGAGCAGCCGGCGTCGGTGCAGCAACCCGACGGCCGCAAGGTCGACGTGC
>JBERSB010000239.1:0-5425 GCA_041236755.1 Luminiphilus sp.
GGTCGGGACCCTCTACTTCATCTACACGTTCGTCGAGGGGCACGCATACCTGCTGCCGGGCGTGTTCGAGAGCCCGATCCGCGACCTGCAGGTGCAGTGGAAGTCGTGCGGCACGCTGGTCGGGTCGTTCAACTTCCTGATGTACGGCTCGCTGACCTACGTCGGTGAGAAGATGTCGGGCGACAAGCGCTACGGCCAGTCGCCGGTCGCCTTCTGGCTGTTCGGGGTCGGCTGTCTCAACAGCTTCACCAACTACGTGCACCACACGTACCACCTCCCGCAGACCGAGGTGGTGAAGTGGGTGGCCTTCATCGTCTCGATGATGGAGGTCATCATCCTGGTCAAGCTGATGGTCGACCTCGGCAAGATGCTGTCGTCGCGCAAGGCGGGCGCGTCGTTCTGCGGCCGCGGCGGCTGGCTGACGCAGGCGAAGTACTGGACCGTGGCGATGCTGTTCACGTCCATCGTGATCTCGGTGCCGACCTTCAACACGCTGATCCACGGCACGCAGCTGGTCATGGGGCACGCGATGGGCGCGACCGTCGGCATCGACACGCTCGTGCTGCTCGGGACCTCCTCGTGGCTGGTGCTCGAGCTACGGGGCGACGCGGTGCGGTCGCGCATGGACGCGCCGATCACCAGGGTCTCGCTCCTGCTGGTCAGCATCGCGCTCGCGGTGCTGGTCGTCTGGCTGAGCATCGCCGGCTTCGCGCACGGCGCCAGCCGCTACTACGGTGAGCCGACGCCCGCGTGGGTGAGCACCAGCCGGCTGCTGCTGCCGGTCGTGGGCACCGCGCTCGGCGTCGGGCTGGTGATCGCGACGTGGCGGCTGCTCTCGATGCTGCGCGGACGCCAAGCAGCGGCGTGATCTACGCCAACGCCGCGGGGACCAGCTGGCCGAAGCCCGCTCCGGTCGTCGCCGCGGCGCACGAGGCGCTGCTCGCCGATCCGCGTGGCAACGCGGACCGCTATCGGCAGGGCCACGCCGCGGTGCGTCGCTTCTTCGGCATCCCCGAATCGGCCGCCGAGCGGCTGCTGCTCGCGCCGTCCTGCACCGCTGCGCTGGCGGTCGCGATCGCAGACCTGGTCTGGGAGGAGGGCGACGTGGTGGTCACGTCCTCGCTCGAGCACCACGCGCTGGCGCGTCCCGTGCAGAAGCTCGTGTGGGAGCGCGGCGTCGTGCACGCGCAGGCGCCCTACAGCCCCGGCGCGCCGATCGACCTGGAGTTCGTCGAGGCCCTCCTGAAGGCGGGGGGCGTCAAGCTGGTCGCCGTGACCGGCGCGTCGAACGTCACCGGCGAGCGGCTGCCGGTCGTCGAGCTGGCGGCGCTGGCGCACGCACACGGGGCGCTGCTGCTGCTCGACGCGGCGCAGCTAGCGGGCGTCACGCCCGTCGACGTCACGGCGCTCGGGGTGGACCTGCTGACGTTCGCGGGCCACAAGGCGATGCAGGGACCGCTCGGCATCGGCGGGCTGTGGGCCGCGCCCCACGTGCGCTTCACGTGCCCCACGGCGACGTGCGAGGTCGGCGGAGTCGACGGCGGCCGCAGCTCGCCGTTCCCCGGCTTCTGCGACCTCGGCTCGGTGAACTTCCCGGCGCTCGCGGGGCTCGCTGCTGCCGTCGCGTGGCTCGGGGAGCGCTCGCCCGAAGAACGCGCGCGCCCGGTGGTGCTCGCCGAGCGGCTGCACCACCAGCTGGCGCAGCGTCCGGGCTGCCGCGTGCTCGGCGGGGCAGGTCCGCGGACGGCGACCGTGTCGATGCTGCTGGACCGGCTCCCGGTCGCGCGCGCGCAGGCGCACTTCGCTGAGCGCGGCCTAGTCGTGGGCGGCGGCGCGCCCGGCGCGCCGATGGCGCGCGCAGGCGCACGGCGCGGAGCGCGGCCTGGGCGGGCGCGCCGGCGCGCACTGCGCGCCGATGGCGCTCGCAGCACTGGGCGCGCCCGAAGGCTGCGTGCGGGTCAGCTTCGGCCCGCACAACCAGCCGGCCGACGTCGACGCCGTGCTCGCGGCCGTCGACGACCTGGCCTGAGCGCTTCGGCGCCGCGGGCGCCTACTTGTTGCCCTGCAGCCAGTTGGCCTTCCAGTCCTTCAGCGCCTTCATGTCGGGCGCGATCGCGATCGCCTTGTCCATCAGGTCGAGCGCGTCCTTGCGCTTGTTGTTGACGATCAACAGAGCGGCGTGCGTCCCCATGAAGTTGGCGAGGAAGGCCGGATCGGGCTGCTCCTTGTCGCGCTCCTCGATCGCCTTCAGCGTCGCCTTGCTGACCTTCAGCGCGTTCTTCAGGATCGCCTTGTTGGCCTTCTCGAGGTCCTGCCAGTTGCGGTAGGCGAAGCCCGACATCCGCTGGCCCCACTCGATCACCTGATCGTCGGGGACGGCCTTCCACGCCTTGTCGGCGTACTTGGCGGCGTCCTTGATCTCGCCCCGCGACCAGTGCGCGGACGCCAGGCGGTCATAGCCGAGGAACAGGATCCGCTTGTTCCGCTGCGACTTGAGGAAGCGACGCAGCGGGCCGAGGTCGACGTCGAGCGGCGCCACGTCGGGCCGGAACGTCTCGGCGTTGATCTTCCAGAGCATCGCCTCGGCGGCTTCCGGGCTCTTGGCCTTGGGGTCCTTCTCGATCATCGCGTCGATGACGCTCTTGGCACGCTCCTGCTCCTGGACCGCCAGCAGCTTCTGCATCAGCAGCTGCATCTCGGGCATCGACGCGCCGCCCGCCTCGACCTTCTTCTGCAGCGCTGGGATGGTGCCGTCGCCGCTGCGCACGCGCTTCAGCGTCGCGGCGAAGTCGACGATCGTCGCGTAGCCGACCACGGCGTCGACGACCGAGCCGTCGGGCGCCACGAACAGCACGGTCGGCGTGCTCTGGATCTTGTACTTCGCCCAGGTCTCCTTGCCCTTGTCGTCGTTCTGCACGCCGAAGCAGACGAAGTCGCCGAGCGGCGTGGTGACCTGCTTGTCGGACATCGTGCCGCTGAACATCGCCGCGCAGTTGTTGCTGTCCTGCCAGCAGTAGAGCATCACCATGCCGGCGGGCTTGTCCGCGGCCGCGGTCAGCGCCTCGCCGAGGCCCTTGTCCCACCAACTCAACTGTGCCTGCAGAGACGGCGCCAGCATGGGCGCCAACAGCAGCGGCGCGAGCAGTCCCGACCGGAGTTCTCGGATGTGCATGTCCGGGATTGTGCCGCGAAACGCTGGATTCGGCCAGCGTTGGAGACGCGCGGCGCCGCCGCGTGTATGGGTGGGTCATGCACCGGTTACACGCTCGTTGCCTCGCCGTTGCGGCCCTCGTCTGCGCGCTCGCCGCGCAGGAGAAGGAGGAGCCGAAGACGGTCGCGTCCTTCACCGAGGGGATGCGGCACCTGCCCGGGTTCGTCGACCTCTACGTCGACGACGACGAGGCCGCGGTCTACCTGCTGCTGCGGGAGTTCGGCGCAGACCTGCTCTACGCGACCGCGCAGGCCTCCGGGCTCGGGTCCAACCCGATCGGCCTCGACCGCGGCTCGCTCGGGCCGCAGCACGTCGTGCAGTTCCGGCGGGCCGGGTCCAAGGTGCTGGTGCTCGCGCAGAACCTGAAGTTCCGCGCGCTGTCGGACAACGAGCGCGAGCGCCTCGCTGTGCGCGAGTCCTTTGCGCCGTCGGTGCTGGCCTCGCTGCCGGTCGAGGTGCGGGAGGGGGACGCGCTGCTCGTCGACGCGACCGAGTTCTTCGTGCGCGACGCCACGAACGCCGCGCGCCGCATGAGCGGCGACGGCAGCACCTACAAGCTCGATCCGGAGCGCAGCGCGCTCTGGCCGGAGCGCACGCGGGCGTTCCCGGACAACACCGAAGTGGAGGTGCTGTTGACGTTCGCTGCGAACAAGCCGCGCGGCGAGGTGCAGTCGGCGGCGAGCGGCGAGGCGGTCACGCTGCGGCAGCACCACAGCCTGATCCGTCTGCCGGACGACGGCTACCGCCCGCGCAGGTTCGATCCACGCGTCGGCTTCTTCGGCCCCGCGTTCCAGGACTACGCGGCGCCGCTCGGCGCCTCGATGCACAAGCGCTACATCGCGCGGCACCGCCTCGAGAAGGCCGACCCCGACGCGGCCGGCAGCGCTCCGGTCGAGCCGATCGTCTACTACATCGACCCGGGCACGCCCGAGCCGGTGCGCTCCGCGCTCCGCGAGGGGGCCTCCTGGTGGGCCGAGGCGTTCGAGGCCGCGGGCTTCCGCGACGCGTTCCGCGTCGAGCTCCTGCCGGACGACGCCGACCCGATGGATGTGCGCTACAACATGATCCACTGGGTGCACCGGCGAACGCGCGGCTGGTCGTACGGGGCCAGCGTCTCGGACCCGCGCACCGGCGAGATCATCAAGGGCAACGTGCTGCTCGGCTCGCTGCGCGTGCGGCAGGACCTGCTCAAGTTCGTGGGCCTGCAGTCGCCCTTCGAGGAAGAGCGCGGCGCGTGCGCTGCGTCGGCGTCGCCCGGCGCCGGCCACCTGACCGCGGGTGACGACGAGCTGGCGCAGGAGGTCGCGCTGATGCGCATCCGCCAGCTCGCCGCGCACGAGGTGGGCCACACGCTCGGGCTCAGCCACAACTTCGCCGCGAGCACCTACGGCAGGGCATCGGTCATGGACTATCCGGCGCCGCTCGTCGGCCTAGAGGGCGAAGAGCTCGACTTCTCGGACGCCTACGACGTCGGCATCGGCGACTACGACAAGTGGGCGATCGTCTACGGCTACATGCAGGTCCAAGACGGCCAGGACGAGCAGCAGGAGCTCGAGCGGGTCGTGCAGGGCGGGCTGCGCCGCGGCTACGTCTTCCTGACCGACCAGGACGCGCGCGCGGCCGGCACCGGCCACCCCATGGCGAGCCTTTGGGACAACGGCGCGGATCCGGTCACGCAGCTCGAGCTGGAGCTGCGCGTGCGCGCGGTCGGCCTGCGCCGGTTCGGCGTCGCGTCGCTGCGGCCGGGCGCGGTGCTCGCGGGTCTGGAGGACGCGCTGGTGCCGCTCTACCTGCACCACCGCTACCAGCTCGAGGCCGCCGCGAAGCTGATCGGGGGCGTGGACTTCCGGCACGCGGTCAAGGGCGACGGCCAGCCCGCGACGACGCCTGTGCCCGAGGCAGCGCAGCGCCGCGCGCTGCGGGTGATCCTGGGCACCCTGCGTCCGGAGTTCTTGCGGCTGGACCCGCGCCTGCTCGCGGCCATTCCGCCGGCGCCGCCGGGGCACCCTTCGACCGCCGAGCGGTTCGCGCGCAGCACCGGCCAGCTGATCGACCCCGTCGCGATGGCCGCGTCGGCAGCCGAGCTGACGATCGGAGCCCTGCTGCACCCGCGCCGCGCCGCGCGCCGCGCCTCGCGCGGCGACGGGCCGGGGCTGGGCTTCGGCGTCGTGCTGGGGGGGCTGGAGGCGACCGTGTGCGCCCGCGGCGACGGCC
>JBERSB010000240.1:0-2990 GCA_041236755.1 Luminiphilus sp.
TGGCGTCGGTGCGCAGCAGGCGCTGCTCGTCGAGCGTCACCCAGTGCACCTCGTGCCCCGCTCGCAGCAGCGTCCGCGTCAGCCGCAGGACGCGATGCGACGCGACCGCGGGGTCGGGTGGCGTGAAGTAGCTGACGATGGCGACGCGCATCGACCGGGCCGCGGGTTCAGGCTACCGCGAGGGGAGGAGTGGTGGGCCGTACTGGATTCGAACCAGTGACTTCGACCTTGTGACGATCGCACTCTACCAACTGAGTTAACGGCCCACGGAGGCGCTTGCACACCTGCGGGGCCGGGAAGCTACCGACCGGGGCGATCGCAAGCAAGCTCTTCTGGCTGCTCAGGCCTTCGCCGGCGCGGCGGGCCACGCGCCGTAGAAGGCGGTGCTCAGCGTCAGCGTCGTCGCCTCGCGGCCGGCTTGCGCGAACGCGTGGACGAACGCCTTGGCGATCTCGGGCACCCGCCCGGCCACCGTCGTGAACGCGATCAGCCCCGGCCCGTGTCCGCAGATGGTCGCGCCGGCCGCGCCCGCTTCGACCGAGGCCGCCAGCGCGAGCTCGAGTCCGGGCACCAAGCTTCGGCGGTAGGGCACGTGGATCTCGTCCTGCACGCACGCGCGCAGGAGATCCTCGTCGCCGTCGGCGAAGGCGCGCAGCACGCCGAGCGTGCGGCTGGTGCTGCGCCGCGTCGCGGCGTGCGGCAGGGTGGGCGGCAGCACACGCTTGGTGTCGGCCGTCCCCATCTGCACGTCTGGCAGCGCGATGATGTGGTGCCAGTCGGCGTGGATCGGGTGCGGCAGCAGGCGGTGCCGCACTTCGGACTCCTGCGGCAGCGAGAGCTGCGTCGTGACCGTCAGGCCGCCGAGCAGCGCGGCGGCGCCGTGCGCGGCGTCGGCGCCGAGCGGCACCAGCGCGTCGACGGCCGCGTCCACGCTCGGCCGCTTCTTCGCGAGGCGCGCGGCGATGCCGACGCCGGCTGCGTAGCCGGCGGAGATCGTGCCCATGCCGGTCCCGCGCGGGATCGTTCCTTCGACCGTGATCGACAGTCCCTTCGTCAGCGCGCCGCCGAACAGCTCGACGCCGCGCCGGAGGCCGCGCAGGACCGGGTCGTGGCGGGGGTCCTCCAGGTGGGCCGACGGGTCGTCGCGCCGCTCGACGACCAGCTCGCCGTCCGTCCGGTGCTCGACGGTGATGCCGAGCGGTAGGTCCAGCGCGAGCCCGACGACGCCGTAGCCGGGGCCGAGGTTGGCCGCGCTGGCCGGCACGTGGAAGGTGATCGGGGACGGCTTGGCCACGGGCCTCTTATCGGCGCCAGAGGCCTACGGGCGCACCCGGATCTCGATCCGGGCGCCGCTTCGCTCGACGAACACGGGCACCGCGTCCTGCTCACCGGCGATCCGGCGGAACTCAGCGAGCAGCTCGCGGGCGTCCTCGACCGGCTCGTCGCCGACCGCGACGACCACGTCGCCTGCCTGCAGCTTCGCCTTGCCGGCGACCCCGTCCTCGGTCACGGCGGTGACCTTGACCCCGTCGAGCTCCAGGCCGAGCCAGGTCTCGAGGATCAGCTTGGCGTCGACGCGGCCGCGCCGACCGCCCGGCGTCGCGCGCTCGACGCCCTTGCGCGAGAGCATGTGGTCGAGGTTGGCGACGCCCGCGGCGATCACGGCGAAGACCGTCGCGTTGTGCCGCTGGAAGTTCGGGCGCACGATCGAATACGTGTCCCACTGCGAGTGCCAGCCGCGGCCGTAGGGGACGGGGCCCTTCAGGCGCCAGGAGAACGCCGGCACGCCCACGGCCGCGAACGACGCGTGGTCGCTGCCGCCGCCTGCAGGCTTCATCGTGGCGACTGCGTTCAGCGAGAAGACCGCGCCCTCGTGGTCGTCCTCTGGCGGCGTCATCGCCGCGAGGATCGGCGCGACGATCGGCTCGAAGTCGGCGACGTGCGACTCGGCGATCGTCAGCGCGTGCGCCCAGTTGGTGCCGCTGTCGTGGTTGAAGACCGCGGAGACCTTGTGCATGCGGGTGCGGTTCTGCACCACGTACTGGCGCGAGCCGAGCAGGCCCTGCTCCTCGCCGCCCCAGAGCATGAAGCGGATCGTGCGCTTGGGACGGAAGCCCGCCTGCGTGATCAGGCGCGCGGCCTCGAGCGTCGAGCAGGTGCCGGTGCCGTTGTCGGTCGCGCCGGTCGCCTGGTGCCAGCTGTCGAGGTGCGCACAGACGACGACGTACTCGTCGGGGAACTCGCTGCCCACGAGGTCTGCGACGACGTTGTTGAGCGTGACCGGGCCCTCGGTCCAGCGGTTGCGCAGCTCGAACTCGACCACGACCGGCTGGTCGCCCTCGAGCGCGGCTTCGAGCGCCTCGCACTGGTCGTCACGCACGACCGCCTGGGCCCAGCGCTGGCGCTCGTCGAAGGGCTTCAGCGCTGCGGTGCGGTCCCCGAAGACGCGGATCTGGTTGGGGTAGCGGCGATCGTTCCATCCCGTGCTGGTCGCCGACTGCACGATGCCGTGCACGTTGTCGCGCTCGAGCAGCGCGCGCACTCCTTCTTGGCCCGCGCCGCGGGGCATCGGCCCGTAGAGCCAGAACGTGCCGTCGCCCGAGACCGCCGCGGTCAGCGCTTCGAGGCCCGCTTCGTCCTCGGGCATGCGCAGCAGGGCGCCGCGGGCGATGCCGCGCGTCCCGCCGGTCCAGGCCGGACACGCGACCTGCAGCTCGAGCTGCGAGGGCTCGACCACGCGGCCCATCCACTGCTCGCGGTCCCAGCGGACCTTCCACTCGCCCCACGGCACGAGGCGTGCGTCGAGCTCCATCGCCTGGAACTCGCGCACCGCCCAGTCGGCGGCGCGGTCGAACGCGAGCGAGCCGGTCAGGCGGCTGCCGTAGTCGTGGCACAGCTCGTCCTGGAACTGCATCACGCGGCTGTTGGTCGTGCCCTCCCGGATGATCTTCGCGGCGATCTCCTGGTGGCTCTGGCACGGCGCGGTCGTC
>JBERSB010000241.1:0-2515 GCA_041236755.1 Luminiphilus sp.
TGCGAGGCCGAGCCGCTGCTGGCCTACCGGATCAACGGGCTCGCGACCGCCTGGGTCGCCGAGGCAGCCGCGGCTGCGGGCGCAGGGCTCGCGTACGTGAGCACCGACTTCGTCTTCGACGGCCAGCTGGGTCCGACCCCGTACCCGACCGACGCCGACGTGCGTCCGCTCTCGGTCTACGGCGCCAGCAAGCGCCTGGGTGAGGAGGCCGTGCTCGCGCACGGAAAGGACGACTTCTACGTGGTGCGCACGAGCTGGGTTTTCGGCCCGGGCGGCAACAACTTCCCGCGCGCGATCCTGAACCGCGCGCGGTCGGGCCAGCCGCTGAAGGTCGTCACCGACCAGGTCGGTCGGCCGACGATGACCCTGGACCTCGCCGACGCGCTGCTCGACGTCGCAGCGATGCGGCCCGCAGGCGGCGTCTACCACGCGGCCAACGAGGGACACTGCAGCTGGCACCGGTTCGCCGTCGACACGCTGCGCCTGTCGGGCCTCGAGGTCGAGGTCGGCGAGCAGACGGCCGCAGACCTCGACCGGCCGGCACCCCGTCCGTCTTGGTCGGTGCTCGACACCGACAAGCTGGCGGCCGTGCGCGGCAAGCGCCTGCCCGAATACACCGACGCGCTCGCGCGGCACCTCGCGCTCGACGCGCGCGGCCAGCAGCCACTAGACGGCCCCGACCAGGGCGGGCCGCTGCGCGGCAAGCGCTACTGAACCACTGCAAGACGACCTCCACCTTCAAGCGAGAACCTGACCGTGAGCAAGATCCTCGTCACCGGCGGCGCCGGCTTCATCGGCTCGAACTTCGTGCGCATGATGCTCGCGGAGACCGACCACCAGCTCGTCAACCTCGACCTGCTGACCTACGCCGGCAACCTCGAGAACCTCAGCGACGTCGAGAGCCACGCAAACTACCGCTTCGTGCGCGGCGACATCGCCGATGCCGAAGCGATGGCGGCGGTCTTCTCGGAGCACAAGCCCGAGATCGTCGTGCACTTCGCGGCGGAGAGCCACGTCGACCGTTCGGTGCTGGATGCCACCGCGTTCGTGCAGACCAACGTCATCGGCACCCAGGTGCTGCTGGACCAGAGCCGCCACAACGGCGTGCGCCGCTTCGTGCACGTGAGCACGGACGAGGTCTACGGCTCGCTCGGCGCGTGGGGCTACTTCACCGAGGAGACGCCGCTGCAGTCGAACTCGCCGTACTCGTCGTCGAAGGCGGGCAGCGACCTGCTGGTGCGCGCGGCGGTGCACACGCACGACATGGACTGCGTGATCACGCGCTGCTCGAACAACTACGGCCCTTTCCAGTTCCCCGAGAAGCTGATCCCGTTGATGATCGCGAACGCGATGGAGGACAAGCCGCTGCCCATCTACGGCGACGGCAAGAACGTGCGCGACTGGATCCACGTGCTCGACCACTGCCGCGGCATCCGGCGGGCGATGGAGGACGGCGAGAAGGGCGAGGTCTACAACTTCGGCGGCGACGCCGAACGCGAGAACCTGTTCGTCGTGCACGAGATCCTGCGTCTCGTCGGCAAGGGCGACGACCTGATCACCTACGTCAAGGACCGGCCGGGGCACGACCTCCGCTACGCGATGGACTCGTCCAAGGCGCGCGCCGTGTTGGGGTGGACGCCGCAGTACACGTTCGAGTCCGGCCTGGAGCAGACGGTGGCCTGGTACCAGCAGAACCAGCCGTGGTGGGAGCGCGTGCGCAGCGGCGCCTACCAGGAGTACTACGAGCGCCAGTACAGCGGGCGCTGAGCGTCACCCCTGGCCGCGTCGCCGCAGGAGGTCCAGCTGGCCCCAGAGGGCCGCGAGCGCCGTCTCCGTGCGCAGCGCGTGCGGCCCCATGGTCACCGGGTCGAAGCCCGCGCCCGCGAGCTTCTCGACCTCGTAGTCCGTGAAGCCTCCCTCGGGCCCGAGCGCGACGCAGAACGGCCCGGGCGCGTCGTCGAGCGCGTGCGTCGACCGCTCGGTGCGCGGGTGCGCGACGAAGCGGCGCCGCGGCAGCTCGAGCCCGGGCAGGTGGTCCTCGACCATCGGCTTGAACAGGTCGAAGCGGAGCACCTCGGGTAGCAGCGTGCGGCCCGCCTGCTCGAGCCCGAGCACCAGCTGCTCGCGCTGGCTCGACGCGTTCATGGCGCGGCTCTGCATCCAGCTCTTGTCGACGCGCCAGGATCGGAACAGCACGATCCGTGAGAACCCGAGCGCGGCCGCGTGCGCGAGCATGCGCTGCAGCACCTTGGGTCTTGGAACTGCGAGCAGCAGCGCGTCGCCCGACGGGCAGGGTGCAGGGCCGAAGCGCGCGCGCACCACCGCGCGTCCGGGGCTGACCTCCTCGACCACCGCTTCGCCGACGCCGCCGCCCAGCAGCCCCGCGCGCAGCGAGGTGCCCACGCCTGCGCCCAGGACGTCCTGGAGGTGGCGCGCCCGGCGGCCCGTCAGCGCGCAGCGACCCTCGGCGTCGACCTCGTCGGGCTCGAGCAGCAGCAGGTTCACGGCCAGCGCC
>JBERSB010000242.1:0-15542 GCA_041236755.1 Luminiphilus sp.
GAGGTCGCGCGGCTGTTCCGCCTGGTGCAGAACAGCGAGTGGAAGCGCTACCAGTACCCACCGACGCTGCGGCTCACGTCACGCTGCTGGCGCGGGCGGCGCATGCCGGTCAGCCACCGCTACACCGAGCGGTAGCCGTCGCGCGGCTTCAGCGGTCCTTCTTCTTGCGCCCGAACAGCCGCTGCAGGCCCTTCTCGATGCCGCCTTCGAGCAGCTGCTTGCCCTGCTGCTCGAGGAGCTTCGTCGCGACGTCGCCCAGCTCGGGCAGCTTCAGCTTCGGGTCGTGGATGTCGCCGGTCAGCCGGGCTCCCTGGAGCTTGCCGCCGAGCGCTGCCAGCACCCGCTCGCCGTCCTTGTGTCCGCGGAGCAGCGGCGCGAAGTCGAGCGCGTAGTCGACGACGCCGTCGAGGCCCACGAAGCCCTCCAGGCCGATCTCCTTGCCCGCCGCGAGCCACTTCGCGCCGCGCGTGGAGAGCTTGCCCTTGCGCAGCGAGAACGGCGCCACGAGCGAGTCGACCGTGAGCTTGCCGTCCTTGGCGATCGGCGTGAGGCGTGCCCCCAGCGCGCCCAGCGGCTGCAGCAGCCCCTCGAGACCTCTCGAGGGCGCGAACGACGCGTTGGCGAGACCCAGCGAGCCGTCGCCGCTCCACGCGTCGAGCCACGCGAGCCAGTTCTCGTCGCCGGCCTTGCGGGCGGGACCCGAGAAGCTCACGTCCAACTCGACGTCGCCGAGGACCTCGGCCAGTCCGCTCTTCAGGCCCGCGAACATCGGCGCCACGTAGCGCAGCGACTCGGTCGCGCCGCCCGTTAGGCGGCCGCCCTGCCACTGGATCGAAGCGTCGAGCGGCAGGTTGCCCAGGTCGTTCAGGTCGACGCCGACGCGGATCGCCAGCGCGCCGCCGTCGAGCTTCGCCTCCGGCGTCGTCGTCAGCCGGAGCGCGCCGCGGTCGACGTCGAGGTCGAGGCCGAGGTCACGCAGCGCGAAGCCGCCGACGTCCATCGCCCGCACCCTGAGGTCTGCAGTGGCCGCGATCGCCTGGACCCAACCGGCGAGGTCGGTGGGCAGTTCTTTGCTCGGCACGTCGATCGTGCCGGCCAGCGTCGTTCCCGAGCCCTTCAGCAGCGCGGGCATCGGGCCGCCGAACTCGGCCAGGGTCGCGACGTCCACGTCGTAGCGCATCGCGATCCTGCCCTGTCGGGCTGCCGGGTCGCCGCGGATCTGGAGCCACTGCAGGTCCACGGCGAATGACGACGCGTCGATGTCCGAAGAAGCCCCGGCGCCGAGCGTCAGCGCAGGGGTGATGCGCCACTGCTCGCTGCGAAGGTCCATGCCCTGCACGACCGGGCCCGCGATCCGGGGCCCTCCGACCAGCAGGTCGCCCTCTAGCTCGATCTGGTCGCCGGAGTGCAGCCGGGCCGCGACGTCGCCGTCGACCCTCCCAGCCAGCGCCTCGAACTGGCCGGGCATGAGCGCGTCCAGCAGGGGACGCCACGTAGCGAGGTCCAGGCCGTGTGCTGTCAGCTGCGCGCGCGTCGTCTCGGCGACTGGGTCGATCGCCAGCGCGACCGCGAGGTCGCCTGCCAGGAGCTTGCCCGACGCTTCGACGTCGACCTCGTCCGAGTCCGACGCGCTCTTGGCGTGGCAGGTCAGCTCCGTCAGCGCCTCGAGGACCTCTCCTTGCCGGCGGATCGTGACGGCGCTGTCGCGCAGGTGGAAGTCCAGCGCGAACGGCGTGGGGTCGCTCTCCTCTTCCTTTGGAGTCTGCGGGGCAGACGGTCCTGCATCGCTCGAGGCGGCGACGAGCTGCTGCAGATTGCTCGCCCCGTCGGCGCGCTGCTCGACGTGGACCTCGAGCCCGACGATCTCGCCCTCGGCCGCCAGCGCGCCGAACAACAGCGCGCCGAGGGAGACGTCGGCGACCAGGCGCTGCATGCGCACGGCGGGCCGGTCCGTCGGGAAGCCGGGCGGGTTGGCCACCTGCAGCCCCTCGACCTGAAGGCCGGACCACCAGCCGAACGACGCGGACTCGACCGAGGCCTCGCCGCGGAGCGCCTGCGAGAGCTGGTCGTCGACGATGCCCCGCAGCACCCCGAAAGACAGCGCGGTGGGCGCCACCAGCACCAGCACCACCAGCGCGCCGACGGCGGCCGCTGACAACCGCAGCGCCCGGCGCCGTCGCGGCGGTGCCAAGGGAGTTGCCTGCTTCCGAGAATCCGTGTGCGAGCTGGCTTCCATACGAACGGTCCATCATGCCGAAAACCCAAAACGGAGTGAGCCCCCGCAAGCACAACTCGAAGCTGTCGATCCTCGAGCGCACGGATCTCGCGCTCGCGAGCCGCCTGATCGGCGAAGCGGTCGACGAGGACCTGATCGCCGGCGCGCAGCGCGCGCTCGATGGCATCCGGCGGCCGGCCCCGACCGACGCCGAGTTCCTCGCTTCGCTGCTGCGGCTGCGCGGCTACGTCGTCGACGACGCCGACGCCGAGGACGTGCTGTTGGGCCGCGAAGGCGCGCTGTCGCCGCTGACGCAGGAGCGCCGGCTGCTGAGCGGTCTGCAGCGCTGCCTGCAGATGATCCGCGCGCGCGCCGCGCAGAGCGCGCCGCCCGACGGGTGGTTCCTGGTGGAGCTGTTCCGGACGATGACTGCGGAGCTGCCGCGCTTCCGCAACCAGGACCTGCGCCGAGGTCCGCCCTGGGACGCGCTGCTCTACGTCAACTACCCGACGCCGGACCAGCTGCGCTTGCTCGTCGACGCGTTCGACTGCAAGCGCTGCTATCGCGACGCGCCCGTGGTCTTCCACGGCATGCACCCGGTCCGCCAGGGCTTCCGCTTGATGTGGCGGTTCGCGCGGATCGCGCCGTTCCCGGACTTCAACGTGGTCATCGCGTGGCTCGGCATGAACGCGTGGCTGCAGTCCAAGGGCTTCCCGCTGCTGCGCGCCGAGAAGGCGGACCAGCGGTTGCTCTCAAGGCTGCTGAGCGGGCCGCCGCCGTCCAAGATCGTGCAGCTCGAGGCGCGCCTGCTGGCCTCGTTCGAAGCGGCCTCGTAGCGGGCGACGATCAGCCCTTGCGTGCCTGCAGCCGCGTGACGATCGCCAGCGGCACCTCACGGCGGCCGTCGATGACGAGCCGCTCGAAGTTGATCGCCGTGAGCTCTCCCGCCATCGACCCGCCTGCGTGCACCTCCACCTCGCGGCCGAGCAGCCCCAACCGCTCGCGGAACAGCGCCTCGTGCGCATCGACGTCGCCGCCGGAGGCCACCGCCGCGAGCGCGGCGTCGACCCGCAGCGCGAGGGCGCCGAGGACCTCGTGGCGGGAGTGCGCTCGGCCCGAGAGCAGCCGCAGGGACGTCGCGTGGGGCGCCAGCTCAGCGGGGAAGGTGCGCCGGTTCACGTTGATCCCGATGCCGATGCGGTAGCAGCCCGGCCGGGAGCTGTCGTGGTCGACGAGCACGCCGGACAGCTTGCGCGCGCCTTCGTAGATGTCGTTGGGCCACTTGATGCGCAGCGCGGCGCCCGCGAACGGCTCGCACGCCTGCAGCACGGCCACCGGGAGCGCGGCCGGCAGCGCGACCGGGTTGGAGAGGGCGACCTGGGCGCGCATCGTGACCGCGAGGTCGCGTCCGGCGTCGTCGTCCCAGCTGCGCTGCTGCCTGCCGCGACCGTCTGTCTGGTGATCTGCCCAGAAGACCGCGTCGACCGGGGCTTGGGGGTTTTCCCTCAGATCTGCTTCGGCGAGCGCCTGCGTCGAGGCGCAGGTGGGCACGTGCACGAGCCGCTCGAAGCGGGTGCGGCGCTTGAGCAGAGATTGCAGTTCTTGGTCGTCGGTCATCTGCGGCTGCGCCCGAACCGTCCGCATCATGGCGGACTGAAGTTCTTCGGCCAACTCTGCCGATGGTGTGGAGGTGTTGGACGGTCTGTCCACACAGGCAAAGGAATGGTCCGGACGGGCGACAACTTGGCGACGGGTTTCCTCGGCCCCGTGAAGGGGTGGGGCGGCCTCGTTCCGTCTGCGCGCAGCGCGCGCATCCTGCCCGAGCAGCTCGACCTGTGGCGCACCGACGCAGCGGACGAGCAGGCGCACGACCTCGTCGAGGTCCGGGCGCTGACGGAGTCGATGGGGCGCGTCGAGGACGCGTTCGCCGACTTCGCCGCGCGCCTGCGCAGCGAGGGCACGCTGCTCGTCGACGTCGACAACCTGCAGTCGGCGCGCATGTTGCGCATGGTCGTGGAAGGGCGGCCCGGCGCGTTCGATCCTTCGGGCAGCCCGCAGGACCCCAACCAGGCGCTGCCGCTGCGGCGCGTGCTCGCCGCGGCCGCTGCGAACGGACTGCTGGTCCGCGACGTGCTGCGCGTGCCCTCGGGCGCCCAGGAGTTCGGGTGCGACCTCGCGCCGCGGCTCTTCGGCGCGGGCATGATGCCGCTCGACTGGCTCACCGGCACGCCGCCTTCGCGCTTCTGGCTCCACTGCGAGAAGGTGACGTCGCTCGCGGGCTCTGTGGTCATCGCGGGCGGCTCGGCTTCGGACAAGGCCGCGACCGAGTCGGCGCTGCGCTGCTTCTTGCCCGAGGACTGGGAGGTCGTCACCTCGGACGCGATCGGTGAAGCCGCGCAGTGGAACCGCGGGATCGCCGCGGCGCGCGGCGACGTGCTCTGGCTGTTGCGTGGCGGTACGGCGCCGTCCGAGCGGGCCTTCTCTGCCATGGCGCCTCGGGGCGCCATCGGACCGGTGGCGCCGACCACCGGCGGCGCGCCCACCGGCGTCGGCGACGTCTCCGGGATGATGCTGCCCCGGCTGGACGTGCTCTTCTGTGGCCCGATCCCCGAAGCCACCGCCAACACCCAGGTCGCGCTCGAGGACTACGCGATGCTGCTCGAGAGCAAGCTGCCCGCTGCCTTCGGCGTCGAGGCCTCGATGCCGTCGCCGCAGCCGCCCGTAGAGCATCCCGAGAGCTTCGAACAGGACACCAAGGCGCTGGTCGAGCGCTGGTCGGCGCTGTCGTCGACCGAGGTCGCGCAGCCGGCTACGCCTGCGACAGCCCAGAGCGTCCGTGCTCCGCAGTCGCCGCCGTGGGCGGGTCGTGCGCCGAGGATCACCCTCTGCATGATCGCGCGCGACGAGGAGCGCTTCCTCGGCGAGTGCCGGGAGCGTGCCCGCGGCGCCTACGACGAGCTCGTCGTCGTCGACACCGGATCGGTCGATCGCACGGTCGAGATCGCGGAGTCCTACGGCGCCCGGGTGCTGCACGCGCCTTGGCAGGACGACTTCTCGGCGCCGCGCAACCTCGCGCTGCAGGCTGCGACCGGCGACTGGGTGCTGGTGCTGGACGCAGACGAGTTCGTGCTCGAGGGCGGCTGCGAGCGCATCCGCGAGCTGGTGCAGGACCCGACTGCGCTCGGCTTCCACATGCGCTTCACCAACCTCTACACCGGCGGCAAGACCATCGGTGTGATGATGGTGCGGCTGTTCCGCAACCTGTCCGGGATCGCCTACGAGAACGTCATCCACGAGCAGGTCACGCCGAGCTTGCAGGCGATCGGGGGTCCGATGGGCCTCTCGCTGCGGTCCTCGGAGGTCGAGGTCGAGCACCACGGCTACACCGAGCAGCTGATGGCCGACCGGAGCAAGAACGAGCGCAACGAGCGCCTGTTCCGAAAGCAGCTCGCCTCGCGCCCGGACGACGTCTACGGCCTCTACAAGTACGGAGACTTCCTGCGCCGGGTGCCCGGCCGCAGCGAGGACGCGCGCCGACTGCTGGATCGCTGCTTCGACCTGATCGTCGAGGCGTCGCCCGCAGACGTGCGCGCGCTGCCCTACGCGGGCGAGGTCGCGGCGCTCTGCGCGCTGGAGGCCGAGCGCGCGGGCGACCGCGCGCGCTCGCAGCTCGTCCTCGACGTCGCGCTGCGCCGCTTCGTGCCGACGCCCAACCTGCACTACCTGGCCGCTGGACTCGCGCTCGCCGACGGCGACAGCGAGGTTGCGATCACGCACTACCGTCGCTGCCTGGCCTACCGCGACCGCGTGCTGGTCGTGCCGATCCAGGAAGGCATCACGAGCTACGTCTCGCTCGCCGGGATCGCGCAGGCCTGGTCACAGCGCGGCGAGCGCGAGCGCGCCCGCCGGCTGCTCGAGCAGGCGATCGCCATCGAGCCGTCGTACGAGGTCGCGCACCTGCACCTCTCGCGGCTCTTCCTGGAGGCCGGCGACGTGACGCGCGCGCTCGGCGTCCTGACGAGCTTCTTGGCCGAGCACCCGGACAGCCCGGGCGCGTGCCAGCAGACCATGCTCCTCCTGCACCAGCTGGGTCGCGACGACGCGGCGGCGCAGATGGGGGAGCAGACCGTGCGGCTGCTCGAGGCGCGATGCCTCGAGCGCGAGGCCGCCGAAGTGAAACGACTTCTGGCCGGGTTCCAACCGGCCGCAACCCCCCCGGAACGGAGATAGAGAAGATGACTACGATCCAACACGACCCGACGACGACGTCGTCCAACCAGCAGCCCGAGGCGGGCTTCCAGTCGATCCCGACCCGCATCCGCGACATGCGCGACGGCGAGGTCCCGCCTCTCGTGGTCGAGCCCGCGTCCGACCAGGACAAGCAGGCGATCTGCGACGGCCTCACCGAGCTCAGCACCAAGCTCGCCGAGATCCACCGCACGGCTGCGGAGGCCTACCTCTCGCAGGGGCTCTACGAGCCGTCGCTGCCGCACCTCGAGGCTGCTGCGACCTTCTCGCCGAGCGACCTCGACTACCACATGCAGCTCGGCTTCGTGCAGTACGTGACCGGCGACGACGTCGCGGCGATCAAGTCCTTCAACAAGGTGATCGGCGACGACGAGAACCACGCCGAGGCCTGGTTCAACCTGGGCATGGTCGTCTTCGGGCAAGAGCAGTACACCGAAGCGGAGTTCTGCTTCCGCCGCGCGTGTGAGCTCGAGGCCGCGGACGCCCAGACGTGGAACAACCGCGGCGTGTGCCTGTGGAAGCTCGAGCGGGCCGACGAGGCGCGCACCTGCTTCCAGAACGCGCTGCAGCTCGATCCGAACGACGAGGACGCGCAGTACAACCTGCAGCACCTCGCCTAGAACGACCTTCGTAACGCCGCGGCGCGCCAGCGCTGCGGCGCCGGGGGCCGGCCTCAGGGCCGGTGATACAGCTACGTACGGACTCGGCCGCGTAGGAGGGCCGTGGTCACGACAGGCTCTCGACCGGGCCCGGGCACCTGAGTCGAGCTAGACTCTCGCCGTGGACGCCATGGTCAAATCGCGCGCCTCCGCAGCTGCGCTGCTCCTCCTGATCGCCTCGGTCGCGCTGGCGACGAGCTGCGGCAAGGACGCCTCGGACGGGACCGCTGTCTCCGGCCGCCGTGCCTTCGCCGGGCCCAGCCGCGTCGGCGACGCCGTCTGCGCGGAGTGCCACGCCGACCTGCACCGGACCTATCACGACACGGTCGCCAAGGCGCGCTCGTTCGACCGCATCCAGGACGCCCCCGAGGTCGAGGACTGGGAGCAGGACAACGTCCTTCTTCACGAGGCGACGGGCTTCTACTACCGGATGGAGAAGCGCGACGGCCGCTACTACCAGCGTCGCTGGCTCGAGGCCGCCGACGGCACCAGGACGCACGAGTTCGAGCGGGAGGCGACGCACGTCATGGGCTCAGGGCGCCACGTCCGGACCTATGTGCACTACCAGGAAGGCGGTGAGGCCCGGCAGCTGCCGGTCTCGTGGCACGCAGCCACGAGCAGCTGGCAGATGAGCCCGGGCTACGAGCACGCACAGCATTGGGGCTTTCGCCGGGCGATCGACCACGACTGCATGTTCTGCCACAACGCCTATCCCTCGGTCCCCGAGGGTGCCGCGAGCAACAGCGTCTACGCCGGCGCGCTCCCGAGCGGCATAGGCTGCGAGCGTTGCCACGGCGACGGCGGTCTCCACGCTGCCGTCGCGCGCGATCCGGCCAGCACGCGTGACGAGGTCGTCGAGGCCATCGTCAACCCAGGCTCCCTGACGCCCAAGCGCGCCATGGACGTCTGCATGCAGTGCCACCGAGAGCCCACGATCGACAGCGGCTTGCCGCGCTCGGTGCGGCGCTTCTCGCGGGACGTGTTCTCGTACCAACCGGGTCAAGACCTGGAGGACTACACGCTGTCGATCGGCCCTCCGCCAGGAAGCGACGTCGAGGAGCGCTTCGCGATCGCGAACTACGGCTACCGGCTGATGCAGTCGGCCTGCTTCGAGAAGAGCGACGGCCAGCTCTCGTGCACGACGTGCCACGATCCGCACCACACGCCTGCTGCCGGCGACCGGGTCACGCTGATGCGTCAGGCGTGCCTCTCGTGCCACGGCCAGGAAGACTGCGGCGTCGAGGACGGCGACGTGGCGGCGTCCGGCGTCGACGTCGGCGACTGCGCGAAGTGCCACATGCACAAGCGACGGACGATCGACGTGGTCCACGCGGTGAAGACCGACCACGAGATCGTGCGGCGGCCACCCGAGGGCGACCTGCTCGCGCCCCGGTCGGAGTCCCGCGAGGCCTATGACGGCGAGCTCGCGTTCTTCCTGCCCGAGACCGCGCCCGAGGGCCCCGAGGCGGATCTCTACCTGGGCACGGCGTACCTCCAGGCGCACCACCACGTCGAGCTCGGCGTCGAGATGATCCAGCGCGCGCTGGAAGAGGGCGCACCCGCGCACCCGATCCCGCTGCGCGTCCTGGGCCTCGCGCACCGCGCCCGCGGAGAGTTCGACGAGGCCGCCGCGGCGCTCACGCGCGCGCTGCAGGAAGACCCGGACGACGTCGAGATCATGTCGCTGCTCGGTTCGGTGGAGCTGCAGCGTGGGCGCGGCAACGACGCCCGCCGCCGCCTCGCGGCTGCGCTGGCGCTCGACCCCGACCACGCCTTCAGCCTGGTCATGCTTGCAGACGTCGAAGCGCAGGCCGGCAACCTCGCCCAGGCCAAGCAGCACCTCGAGCGCGTGATCGCCACGCGCCCCGAGCACCTCAAGGCGCGCAGAGGGCTGGCACAACTGGCGATGGTGATGCAAGACCCGGTAGGGGCGCGCAACCACCTCCGCATGTTCTTGTCGATCACGCCGCGCGACGTGACGGCGCTCGTCGACCTCGGCTACATCGAGCGCACGGTCCGGCTCTGGCCCTCGGCCAAGGTGCTCGCCGACCAGGCGGTCGCGTTGGCGCCCGCGGACCTGGAGGTCGCGCGCTTCGCAGTGACCGTCTACACCACCGCGTCCGACGCCGCGCAACGCGACGGCGCGCGCGCGCTCGAGCTGCTGCAGGTCCTCCTCGCCGCGCCCGCACCCCAGCCGCTCGAGGTCCCGGTGCTGGCGGCCGCGGCGCATGCCGAGGTGGGGGACTTCGCCAAGGCGCTCGAGTACATCGACGTCGCGATCGAGCGCGCCGGCACCGAGGCCGACGAGGCCGTCGTCGCCCACTTCAAGGAGCGCAGGGCCCGCTACGAGGCGGGCGCGTGCTGGCACGAGCCGCGCTGACGGCTGCGCGGAGCGGCTACCGGCGCCGCTTGCCGAGCGGGCGACGCATCGCGCGGATGCTGTCGTACTCGAAGTGGTAGACGCCGTCTTTGCGGCGCGTGCCGACCTGGGTCGAGTAGAGCAGGTAGAGCCAGGACTTGCCGTCGCGCCTGGTCACCAGCGGCTGCGGCACGTGGCACGCCTCTACGTCCGGGTCCGGCGCCACGAACGGCAGGACCTCCCACTCGATCCCGTTGCGGGAGACGGCTTCCCGTAGCTGCCGACTCTGCCACGCGTCGCCGCCGGCCGGCACGGGGTAGCCGGGCGGATCACCGAAGCAGTGCAGGTACTTGCCGATGCGCACGACGGCCGGGTTCGGCCAGTTCTCGAGGACGGGCTGCTCGAGGTCGTGCGAGAAGCGGAACCCGCCCTCCTTGAGGAAGCGGCCTCGGTTCACCGCGTGGCCGGTGCAGACGCCCCGATCGGGGATCCAGTAGTCGAACCACAGCCGGAAGCGCCCCTTCTCGTAGAGCAGCGAGGGACGGTGGAAGTCGCCGATGCGGTCGGGCTCGGGCTCGGGCGTCGCGGTGTCCCCTTCGCGGAAGAGCAGCGGGTGTTCGCCCTTGTCCCAGCGCACGCCGTCTTCCGAGGTCGCCCCGAGCACGCACTGGACCATCGTCGACGGGTAGCCTGGCACGGGGTCGAAGTGCCGCGACGTCGCGCTGTAGGCCATGTAGAAGCGTCCGCGCACCTGCACGACGCTCGGGTCACCGACGTGCCACGCCTCGAACCACCGTTCGCCTGCGGTGATCACAGGGGCCCAGGTCTCAGGGTCGCCGTCGCGATCCCACTGGTCTTCTCCGTCAACGACGCCTGCGTAGACCTCCCACGCGGCGAGGTCGTCGGACCGCGCGTGGAAGATCGCGTCGCAGCCGGGGATGTCCTTGTTGGTCTGCGAGGCGGCCCAGCCGAAGAACCACATCCGGTAGCGCGGCGCCTCGTCCACCTCGACGACGCACGGGTTGTACATGTTGACGAAGCCGTCGAGCAGCGGCTCGGGGTCCCGCTCCCACGGCGCTTGCTGCGCCGGCGTGGACAGCGCGAGCAGCAGGGCGATGACGAGAGCCCGGTGCGCGGGGGAGGTGGCGTAGACGTGGTCCATCGGCGGCGCGGCCGCGAAGCCGCGGCCGGGCGGCGAAGATACCACCGGCGCAGCTAGACGCTGCGGGTCACGCGGCTGCCGGCGTCGTTCTCGGTGCGGTCGTAGCCGCGCAGCGCCTTCTTGCCTCGGCGGTGCTTGCCGAGCTCTTCGCGGATGCCCTTCAGGCCGGCCTTCATCGCGTGCTGGAGGACGCCGTAGGCCGTCGCGGCCTGCTGGCGCAGCTTCTGCTCGGCCGGCGTGTCGTCGGCGCCGTCACCCGCGGCCGCGAGCTGCGCGTCGGCCTGGTCGAGCAGGCCTGCGACCGCGTCGAGCTCGCCGCGGGTCATGGCCTCATGGGCCTGGCTCCAGCAGGCGATCAGCTCCTGCAGCGCGAACGCGACGTCGCTCTGCGACGCGGTCGTGTCCGCGGCTCGGTCCGTGGCGCTAGGCCGGGACGATGCCATCCCAGCCTTCCTTGAGCGTGCGTATCACCTGCAGGCAGGCGACCACGCCGTCGGGCGACCGCTCGAGGTTGGCCTTGCTGAGCTGGTCGAGCGCGAACTCGTAGAGTGAGTCGAGGTTGCGCGAGATGTCGCCGCCCGCGGCGTGGTCGAGGCTCGCGCGGAGCTCACCGATGATGCCCATCGCCTTGCTCAGCGCGGCGCCGACCTCTTGCGAGCGCGCCGTCTGCGGGTCCTCGATGCCGGCGCGTGCCTGCTCGAGGTTCTTGATGGCGCCGTCGTAGAGCATCTTGACCAGCTTCTCCGGGGAAGCCGTCATCACCGCGTTGCGCTGGTAGGTCGCTGCTGCTTGTGCGTAACTCATGGGGGGGTCTCCTTTGCCTGTCGTTCTCTGCTGGGGGTTGGATGGTCAGTTGCCGAAGCTCTGAGTGATGTTGCCGATCGAGCTGCCCTGGCCCTGGAGCCGGGTCATCAACGTCTCGAGGTTGGCGTACTTCTGGGTGAGCCGCTGCTCGTAGAGCGTCAGCCTGCGCTCGGCGTCCTCGATGCGGTCCTTGGTCTGCTTGATGCGCCGGTCGAAGCCGTCCGTGCGCGTCTTGATCAGGCCGTCGACCGAGTCCGTGTAGACGTCGATCTGGTCCTCGAGGCGCTTGGCGATGCCGTTGGTGGCGTCGGAGAAGATCGCCGTGACGGCGTCCTCGTCTGCGGCCAGCGCCTCTTCGAACTCCGTCTGGCTGAAGGTGAGCTTGCCCTGCGTGTCGGCGCTGATGCCGATCTGGGAGAGCAGCTGGTAGGCCTCGTTGCCGGTGGTGGTGATCGCGCCGCCGACGATGCCCCGCAGGCTCGAGCGGATCGAGCGCAGCGTCGTGTCGCCGAACAGCGGCCCCGACGCGTCGCCCTCTTCGTCGACCTTGTTCTGCGCCTCCACGAAGTCGACGATCGCGTTGTAGGCGTCGACGAACTCCTTGATGTTCTCGCTCGTCTCCTCGCCGTTGGTGGAGACCGTGATCGTGACCGTCTCGTTGACGTCCTTGGACTTGAGCTCGAGCGTGATGCCCTCGAACAGGTCGGTGATCGTGTTGGACGAGCGGTAGGCGGTGACGCCGTTGATCTCGACCTGCGCGTCCGTTGCGTCGGTCTGGTTGAGCGGGTCGTTGAGCGTGTTGACGAGGTCCTGGAAGCCCGTGCCGCCGTCGTCGTAGGTCAGCGTGAACGCGTTCTCGCTGCCCGGGTCGACGGAGCGGACGACGAGCTGGTAGCGCTCGCTCGGGTCCGGGTTGCCGGAGCCCGTGTCGATGACCTCGGCGCGCACGCCGCTGTTCTCCGACTCGTCGTTGATCGCGGCCGCGATCGCGTTCAGGTTGTTGTCGGCCGTGATGAAGTAGGTCTGGCCGCCCGAGTCCAGCTGCAGCGACACCGTCGAGTTGGTGTTCGCGAGCGGGTCCGTGGCAGACGCGGCGCCGGCCCGGTTGATCTGGCCGCTGGCGAGCTCGAGCACCTTGACGTCGTAGGTGCCGGGCGCAGCCGTGCTGCTGGCGCTCGCCGTGAGGATGTCCTCGTTGCTCGAGTCCGCCGACATCTTCAGGAAGCTGCTGGACGTCTTCAGCTTCTTGGCGGCGTCGTTGAGCTTGTCGAGCAGGCCGTCGAGGTCGCCGAACAGCGACTTCTGCTTCTTGAGCTGCGTCTGCTTGGCTTCGAGCTGGAAGATCGGCCGCTGCTCCACGGCGACGAGCGCGGAGATGATCGCCTGCGTGTCCAGGCCGGACGCGAGGCCACCGAAGCTGATTCCTGCGGTCGACATGTTCGATTGGTGCGGAAGACTCCGCTCGGGAACTATCGGAACGGGGCGTGGGTCACTTGACCGGCTGGGCCAGAATCCCGCCTTGGGGCGGGGGGTTCGGGCGGCAGCCGCGGCTCAGAACGAGCGGTCGAACAGGGCTCCGTTGAGCTCCTGCAGCTGCTCGAACAGGCCCGCGGCGTCGCCCTCGGGGACCTCCCTCAGGAGCTCCCCGGTGTTGCGGTCGCGGATCTGGAACGTCACGAGCTCCTGCTGCATGTCGACCCGGATGTCGAGCTCGGTGCTCCCGGGCATGCGCAGGAACCTGGCGATCTTCTGGTGCGCCTCGCGGCGACGCGCCTCCAGGTTGGGGTCGCGATCCAGCTGCCGCTGCTTGTCGGCCTGGCTCGCCGCGAGCGGTCCGCCGTGCTGTGGCTCGACAGGCTTGGGCGCCTCGGCCGGCTGCGCCGTGCGCTCCTGCTGCGGGCCTTTCTGGGCGCGCAGGTCGTGCGCCCGTTCTCCCATTGATGTGCGATCGAGGTCCATGTCGTCTCCTGGTAGTCGGTTGCCACCCGCGGAGCCTCGCGGCCCCGCGGGCGGCGGCCCGCCCGGTCAGCCTCGCTCGCGACCGATCAGCCGAGCAGGCGCAGCGCGGACTGCGGCAGGCTGTTTGCCTGCGACAGGACCGAGATGCTGGCCTGTTGGAGGATCGAGTTCCGAGTGAGTTGGGCGGTCTCGTAGGCGACGTCGACGTCCCGGATGCGGGACTCGGCGGCGCTGAGGTTCTCGCTGGTGATGGCGAGGTTGTTGATCGTGCTCCCGAGGCGGTTCTGGACCGCGCCGAGCGAGCCGCGCAGCGAGCTGATGCTGTTGATGGCGGCGTCGACGTTGGTGATCGCGGTCGTGGTCGAGCCGGTCGAGCCGATGTCGAGGCTGTCGAGAGACAGCGACGTGCTCAGCGACGGGCTCAGCGAGACCGAGATCGTGTCGATGCCGGCGGTGGTGCCGAAGCCGACCTGGAAGCTGACCGAGCTGGACGAGCCGTCGAGCAGCTTGATCCCCGAGAACTCGGTGCTGCGTCCGATCCGGTTGACCTCGCTGACGAGGCTGCTGAACTCCTCCTGGAGCGTCGACTTGTCCTGGTCGCTGACCGAGCCGTTGCTCGACTGGATCGCGAGCTCACGCAGGCGGACCAGGATGGAGCTGACCTCGTTGAGGGCGCCCTCGGCGGTCTGGACCAGCGAGATGCCGTCGTTGGCGTTGCGCTTGGCCTGGTCGACCGAGCGGATCTGCGAGCGGAGACGCTCGGAGATCGCGAGGCCGGCGGCGTCGTCGGCGGCGGTCGAAATACGGAGTCCTGTGGACAAGCGGCGGAAGTTGCCGCCGAGCTTCGTACTGACGCCAGCGAGGTTTCGCTGTGCGTTGATGGAAGCGGTGTTGGTGTTGACTCGAAGTCCCATTCTATCCCCCCGTTGCGTGGCTCTGGTGTTGTGTGGCGGCACGCTTCAGCGCGCCGTGTTGGAGATCGGCACAGTCGGGGAACGCAACTGAAGGGCAAACGTCGGATTTGTCGGCGGTGTGTCCAACTCTTCGACGCATCGCCGATGGCAACGTGGGGTGACGGGCCGCTGCGGGGCAGCGACCCGTCGGGAAGATCCGGATCAGCCGAGCAGTCGCAGCGCGGCCTGCGGCAGCGCGTTGGTCTGGGCGAGCACGCTGACCGCAGCCTGCTGCATGATCTGGAGGCGGGTGAGCCGCGCCGTCTCGAACGCGACGTCCACGTCGCGGACGCGGGACTCGGCCGCTGTCAGGTTCTCGGACGTGGTGCCGAGGTTGCTGATCGTCGACTGCAGGCGGTTCTGGGTCGCGCCGAGCCGGCCGCGCAGGCCCGAGACGGTGTCGATGGCGGAGTCGATGGCCGTGATCGCTGCCGACGGGTCGCCGGTGCTGCCGACGTCCAGGGTGTCGATGCTCAGCGAGGACGAGCGCGCGGAGCTGAGGTCCACGGAGAGCGTGTCGACGCCCGCGGTGGTGCCGATGCCGACCTGGAAGGAGACCGACGCCTGCGAGCCGTCGAGCAGGTTGATGTTGTTGAACTCGGTCGACTGCGCGATGCGGTCGATCTCGCCGACGAGCTCCGAGAACTCCTGTTGCAGCGTGTCCCGGTCGGCCGAGGAGACGGTGCCGTTGTTGGCCTGGACCGACAGCTCGCGCAGGCGGAGCAACAGACTGCCGGTCTCGTTCAGCGCGCCCTCGGCCGTCTGCACCATCGAGATGCCGTCGTTGGCGTTGCGCCTCGCCTGGTCGAGTGAGCGGACCTGCGCGCGCAGCCGCTCGGAGATCGCGAGGCCCGCGGCGTCGTCGGCGGCGCTAGCGATGCGCAGCCCGCTGCTCAAGCGTCGGAAGCTGTTTCCGAGGCGGCTGGTGACGGAGCCCAGGCTCCGCTGGGCTTGGATGGAAGCGATGTTCGTGTTGACGGTCAGTGCCATGTCGTTCCTCTCTTGGTTGGGCCGATGGTCGTGTCGGCGAAGAGGATTCACGGCAGGGCGGCGCGTCGCTGGAGCGACAAGTGTCGGGAATCTGGTCAGCGGTCCGTTCTGAGACACACCGACCCACTGTGGGCTGCGGGCCCCAACGACAAACGGCGCCGCCTCCCCGGGGGGAGGCGGCGCCGTTGTGCTC
>JBERSB010000243.1:0-4145 GCA_041236755.1 Luminiphilus sp.
GGCTGGTCGGGATGAAGCGGAAGCCGTCCGCGGACATGTCGAACGTGCCCGGCGCCGTGAACTCCTCGAACACCGACGGGTCGGTCGTGACCGGCTGTGTCGAGAGGTCGCTCGCCGCGGGCAGCGCCGCGGCCTGCCCCGGCGTGATGCCGACGATCGCGTTGGGCGCGAAGGAGCTGCCGTAGTTGTCGACATTGGGGCCGTAGAGGAACTCGACCTCGCCGGAGATGTTCAGGGCCATCTGGACGGTGTACTGCGGCCCGACGTTCTGGTAGGTCCACATGCCCGCCCACGTCACCACGCAGCGCGTCGGGTCGGAGTTGTTGATGAACACCTCCCCGACGTTGCCCGACGGCGTCGGCGCGTAGCCGCAGTTGGCGTCCGCCCAGAACGGCGCGATGCACGGGCCGAAGGCGACGAAGTCGGTCAACAGGACGTTGTAGGTCGTGGCGCCGGACGTCGCCGGCGCGGGCGTGCCGCCGTTCGAGAGCCAGCAGACGCCGTGGTCGGAGATGTGGATGTCGGTGTAGGTCGCGCCGTCCATCGGGAACGCGAACCCGATGGCCTGGCTCGTATGCACCGTGTCGTTGGCGGAGCCGAGGCTGGTCCCGTAGTTGGGGTCGATGCACGCCTGGGTGGCGACAGCCGAGGCGAACGAGCTCGCGAGGAGCACAGCGGTGAGTCGGTTGCTGAGCATGGTGAGACGAGGGGGCAAGAGGAGGTTCGGGCGGCCGCTCCGGCGACCAGATGTCGCCGAAACGGCCCGATCCGCATTCTAGGAGGGAGCGCTCGGCAGAGGGGCCAGGCGGCCCGAAAGGCGCCGGTTTTTGCCCTCGGCTCGGGGCCTGCAGGCGGCCGCGCGCCGGATCCTGACGCTGGCGGCGCACGCAGGGCGCCGGCACGATGCCGAGGTGCCAGACGACACCCGTTCGAGCGGCGAGGTGAGCGGGCGCGACGCCGGTCATGCGGCCTGCCGCAGCTGGACGGGGCTCGCGGCGTTCTACGTCGCCAGCTTCAGCGCGCTGGGCGTCTACATGCAGTTCCTGCCGTCGTGGCTGCACGAGGTGCAGGGCTTCGGCAAGGGCGACATCGCGGTGATCCTCTCGGCGCAGACGATCTCGCGCACGGTCGCCGGGCCGCTCTGGTCGCAGTGGCTGGACCGCTGCGGCGATGTGCGCCGCGTGCTCCTGACGCTGTCCCTAGGCGCGCTCGGCGCCTTCTCGCTGTTCGCGCTCGCGCCTTCGCTCGTCTTGGCGTGGTGCGTGGCGTTCCTGTTCGGGTGCCTCTACCCGCCGATCCACCCGATCCTCGACGCGACGACGGTGCGCGAGAGCGCGCGGCACGGCTACTCGTTCGGACGGCTCCGCGTGGTCGGCTCGATCTCGTTCCTGCTCACCATCCTCGCGGCAGGCGCCTGGCTCGAGCAGGTCGGCGCAGGACGGGTCTTCGGTCTGCTGGTCGCGTGTCTCGTGGCCACGGTCGTGATGTCGCGCGTGGTGCCGCGCGGCGAACGGCTGCAAGAGGGAACGCCGCAGCCTCCGGCGCCGTGGTGGCGGCTCTTGCGCTCCGGCCCGTTCGTCGGCGTGCTGCTCTGCGCGGCGCTGATCCAGGGCAGCCACGCGACCTACTACCACCTCTCGACCGTGCACTGGAACGACCACGGCATCGGCAAGGGCATGGCCGCGGCGCTCTGGGCCGAGGGCGTGCTCGCCGAGATCGTGTTGCTGTTCTTCGCCAAGCACACCCTCGAGCGGCTGCGGCCGACCACGCTGCTGCTGCTGGGCGGCTGCGGCGCTGCGGTGCGGTGGGGGTTCGTCGGCTACACGACCTCGATCGGCGTGCTGTTCGCGATCAACTGGCTGCACGCGCTCAGCTTCGCGGCCACCTACCTCGGCGCGATCCGCGCGGTCGAGCGCCGCGTCCCTGCGGCCCAGCGCGCGACGGCGCAGGGCCTCCTCGGCGCGGCGTGCGCGGGCGGCGGGATGGTGTTCTGCGGGCTCTGCGGCGGCTTCGCCTACGAGGCCTTTGGCGGCGCGGCCTACTACCTGATGGCTGCGTTCGCGGCCGTCGGCGCGCTGGTCGCGGTCTGGCTGCGCCGCTCGGGCCGGGGGCTCGGCGCGGGCGGTTAGCGCCGTCGGATCCGGACCGCGACGAGCAGGGCTGCGCAGGCGACCCGCGCCGAGATGAGGCCGGTGAAGTGCGACGTCGGCGCGGCGGCGAGGTGGTCGGCGACGCGCGACCACGACGGGGCCGCCGCTTCTCCGAGCGGCGCGGCCTGTGCGGAGCCGCCTGGCGCGCGCCAGAGCACGGGCACCGCGAACGCGCCCAGCGCGACCGCGGTCAGCACCGACTTGAAGCGCAGCACGCCGAGGCGTCGCCACACCAGCGTGACCGTCGCGAGCGCCGCGAACGTGCCGAGCACGGTCGCGAGGCTCGCGGGGTCGACCTCGGCGTCTGCGAGCGGCAGCGCCGGCGCCACGAACAGCGTCAAGAGCAGCAGCCAGAGGTGCGCGCCGCGGCGGCGCTGCGGCTGGTCCAGCCAGTCGTCGAGCCCGGCAGCACCCATGACGGTGATGGCGAGCACGCTGAGCCACCACGACACCGCGGGCACGGCCCAGGTCGTCGTCAGCAGCGGCAGCACGTCTTCGGCGCCGCACGTCGCGACCAAGGCGGTCGGCGTGGCGCCCACGAGCGCGAGCAGCAGCCAGATGCTGGTGCTCACGTGGCGCTGGCGGCGCAGGATGCCCAGCAGCGCGAACCAGACCAGGAACGGTCCGACGACGCGCACGACGACCGTCGGCGTCGTGTCGCCGGCGAGCACCGCGCCGAGCGCAGCTGCGCGCGGCGCGCCGAGCCAGCCGCCGAGCGGATCGAGCCAGACGAGGTTGGCCGCGGCTGCCGCACCGGCGGCGAGCGTGATGAGCAGCGTCGTCCGCGGGAAGCGCTCGGCGCCGTTGCCGCTGTGCAGGACGACGACCGCGAGCGTGCCCAGGCCGAGCGTGAACGCCAGCACCGAGACGACGGTCATGCCGACCGCGAACGGCAGCGCCATGCAGAGCCCGAGCCAGGGTAGCCACGCGCGCCGCGTGCGCTGCGTGTGGCAGCGCGCGACCGCCTCCAGCCCCAGCGGGACCAGCGCGGCGGCGAGCTGTTCGCGCGGCGCGTCGACCAGCCCCGCGAACAGCGGGGACATCCCGTAGGCGCATCCCCCGAGGAACGAGGCGTAGCGGCTGCGTCCCTGGGCGCGCAGGAAGCGGTACGTCAGCGCGCCGCCGAGCCCGCCCGCCAGCGCGGTGACCCAGCCCGAGTAGGTGGGCTGCAGGCCCTGCCAGGCGGCAACCGCGTGCACGAGCGCGCTGAGCAGGAAGATCGCGCAGGCGCTCAGGATGCCCTCCTTGCGCCCGGTGCCGTACAGGCTCATCGGCGACGTCCTCCGCCGATTGCGGCGGCTGCACGGGTGGGTGCCTGCACGACGTATCTTCGTCGTGCCGAGCGGCCTGGCTTGAGGTCGACCGCCGGCCCTGGGTCAGCGGCTCCCGCGCCGCCAGAGGCCCCACCAGGCGAGGGCGGCCAGCACGGCGAACGCCGCGAGCCCGGCGCCCTCGGCGAGCCCGGGCGCGGCATAGGCGAAGCGCACGCGGCACGCGCGCCGCGGCACGACCACCAGCCGCTGGCTGTGGTTGCAGCGCGCGACGGGTGCAGGCGCGCCGTCGACCGTCGCGGTCCAGCCGCTCAGGAACGCGTCGGTCAGCACCAGCGCCCGCGCGTCGCCGGGGCCGACGTCCAGGACGATCTCGTTCGCGCGGTCGGTGACGACGGTGACCGCGCGCGGCTGGCTCTCGGTCGCGTCCGGCGCAGCCTCGGGCAGCTCGTCGCGCACGACGAACGCCTGGGCCGACGGGTCGAGGTCCTGCTGCGTCAGCGCGTCGAGCACGGCGTCGTAGTCGGCGAGCGGGACGATCCGCGGCGCGACGAAGGCGCGCGGCAGCGCGTTCGGGCGCTCGTGCACGAAGAACGCGCCGCGGCCGCGCAGCTGGGGGCCGACGACCTCGCCGAGCAGATACGGCGGCGCTTGCAGGCCCGCTTCGTTGGTGAGCACGTAGCGCAGGCCCACGAGGTCGAACCACGGGTGCCGCAGCAGCGCG
>JBERSB010000244.1:0-2064 GCA_041236755.1 Luminiphilus sp.
GTGCTGCTTGCGCAGGCCGGGATTGTCGACGATGCCGAAGCGCCGCGCGATGCGCCCGCACAACGGCGCCAGGAGCGCCGTTGTCAGCGCGGCTGCAACCAAGATCGCGACGTAGTCGAGCACGAGAGCAGGGCCTCTCTCCAAGCCCATGTCACAGTCAAGAGAAGCGGGGGCGGCACAGAGCCAGCCCCGACGACCGCTACAGATCGGTCATCGACGACCTGCAGCGACTGTCTGTAGAAAGAACACAGGCGCCAGCGCCGCGCGCGCGAGGCCCAGAGACCTGTTCGGGCGCTTCGCGAGCCGCTGCTCGGTGCGCGAGCCGCTCCGACGGTTACGGCGTCGACGGTTACGGAGTCGTCGTCGAGATCGGGTCGCCGCCGCCGTCGCCGTTGCCGTTGCCGTTGTTGCCGCCGCCATTGCCGCCGCCGCCGCCGCCGCCGCCGCCGCCGCCGTTGCCGCCGCCGTTACCGCCCTTGGCGGCAAGGGTCGTGTTGGGCAGGCCGGAGGTGCCGGTCGCGACGCGTCGAAGGGACGTCAAAGGCGTCCAGGATGCGCGCCAAGCGAGCAGCCGCGACCGGTAGGTCCGGGCTCGGGCCTTAGCGTCCTGGTCCTCGGACTTCTTGTCCTTGGCGTCCGCAGTCGCCCTCGCCGGCGACTGGCTGGACTGGGCGGAGATGTCTTCGGCGACGAATCCGCCTACGAAGCACAGGGCCGCCAGAAGTGGTGCGTGGATGAAGCGTCTCATGAAGGTGGCAGGTCTAGGTTGTGGTAAACCTTCAAGGGAAGGGTAGCTCACTTCCCTGGTTCGACTCGGGAAATCCTACTCTACAAAGGAGATATCCGCTAGCATCGGAGTCCAGAGAGGCTCGATCTGGGCCTGAGCCAGCTTGCGGCCCGCAGGATCGCATCGATGTGGTAGCGCACACGTCGATGTAGGGCCGCGAGCCGCCCCCGGGCCGCGACTTCTGAGGTAGTGTCTCAAGTCCATGCAGCACCAGGAGATTCGTAGCTTCTGCGACCGCGGCGCTGAGGCGCTGCTGCTGGTGCTTGCCGTCTGGCTCGCCCTCGCTTACGGCGGCGTGCTGCCCGCCAGCCACATCTTCGTTACATTTGTCGGCGGCGCCTGCGGGGTCCTGCTCGCCTTGCGCTCGACGCTCGGCAAGGGGGAGCTCTTCTGGTGCTGGCCCTTTATGCCGGCCCTCGGCTACGTCGCGCTCGTCGGGATGCAGCTGGTGGAGCTGCCCGTGGGCCTGCTGCGCGTCCTCGCCCGCCCCAACGCCGACACCTGGGCCGCGCAGCTCACCGAGCCGCCGCTCGCCGACGGCCTCCCGACCAACCTCCCGGTCACGCTCTACCCCGAAGGCACGTCCTACAACTTCCCCCTGCTGCTCGCAGCGGCGGTCCTGTTCGTGACGGCGTGCCAGCTCTATCGGGACCCGGTCCGCGTCCAGCGCCTGTGCCTCACTGTGGCCGGCACGGCAGGGCTGCTCGGGCTGGGCCGGATCCTAGACAATGTGTTCGACGTGCCGACTCCGACGGCCGCGCTCGGCCCGCATGCGCCGTTGCTCGGGCCGTTCGTCAGCTACAGCACGTTCGCCGAGTTCTCCAACCTCGGCCTCGGCTGCGCGTTCGCGCTGCTGCTGTTCCGCTACGGGGAGCGCAGCGGGAGGAGCGAACACCAAGGCCCGCGCTACCTGTCGGACCTCCGCAAGCCGGGGCGCACGCAGGACCGGCTGCTGCTCGGCCTCGTGCTGCTGCTCGCGATCGGCATCGCGGTCTCCCAGTCGAGGATGGGCCTGTTCTCGACGTGCGTCGCCGGTGGGGTGTTCGCGTGGTTGCTCGAGCGGTCCCGGGCGATGCGCGGCTCCGGCTGGCTGCTCGGCATGCTGGTCGTCGCGACGCTGGTCGTGCTGCTGTTCTTCGGATTCGACCGGATCGACAACCGCATCGCGACGATCGCGGACCCGACCGAAGGGCTCACCGGTCGCGCCGCCCTGGTCCGCGACACGCTGTCGATGTTCGCGCACGACCCGATCCTGGGCTCTGGCCTCGGATCCTACG
>JBERSB010000245.1:0-4127 GCA_041236755.1 Luminiphilus sp.
CGGCCATGCCGACGATTTCGCCCATCATCCCGCAGGTCTGCATGACGCGCACAGCACCCAGCGCCTCGTGCGTGACGCTGATGTCGCGCCCAGCCATGAACAGGTTGTCGATGTTGCGGCTGTAGAGCGCGCGGTAGGGAGCCCAGTAGGGGCCCTTGTAGCGGTAGCCGTTGCCGCGGGTGAAGTCCGAGATGAACTCGTCGCCCTCGTGGCCCTGCTGGAACGCCGCCTTGGGGCAGTGCAGGTCGATGTGCCACGTGCAGGGGAACGCCGCGTCGGGATAGGGCTTGAGGTAGTGGAAGTCCGCGCCCGTCACCACCACGTCGCCGAGCAGCCGGCGTGACTCGCGCTTGCCGGCGATGAACGCCGCCCACTTCAGGCGCTGGTTGGGGTACTGCCCGTCCACGTTCTTGAGCGCGTCCCAGGCCCCGTACATCGCGCGCAGGTTCTGGTCGCGCATCCGCTCGAGGTCGGTGATGGGGTGCTTGTCGAAGCCGGTCTCCCAGAACCACCCGCCGAGCTGGGACAGGTTGGCCTTGCCGCGTCGACCGTCCTTGACGGCCTGGCGCCCGGGGAACGGCTTGTCGCTCAGGTCGACGGCCTAGGGGCACCGCGGGAACGGGGCGGGCTGGTCGGACTGGACGAAGTTGATCGACAGCGGGTCGTCGGGATCCTCGCACTCGCAGCGCAGCTGGTACTCGTTCTTCTCGACGGCGCCGACGTTCCACAGGTTGCTGACGCCCATGTGGCCCTGCATGGTCATCTCGAAGTCCGCGCCGACCAGCTCGCCGATCACCCCGTCGCCGGTGCAGTCGACGAACCAGCTACCGCGCACCGTCTGGCGTCGGCCGCTGCGGGTGTGCTGCGCGCGCACCGAGACGACGTGGCCGTCCTCGTGCTCGGCCGCGTTGGCGCGGTGCTCGAGCAGCAGCGTCAGGTTGGGCTCGGCGCGGGCCAGCGCGAGCTTGCGCTGGTCCTCGTAGATGTCGGCGTTGCGGGCGTTGCCGTCGCCGCGGCCCTTCTTGCGCACCAGCTCGCGCACGACGTCGCCGATGCGCGGGTAGGGCTCGTGGTTGGTGTGGCCCTCGGGCCAGACGCGCACCTCACTGCTGCCGTTACCGCCGAGCACCGGGCGGTCCTGGATCAGCGCGACCTTGCAGCCGAGCCGCGCCGCGGTGATCGCCGCGGCGGAGCCTGCGACGCCGCCGCCGATGACCACGAGGTCGAACGCGCCGCCGTCGGCGGGCGCTCGGTCCCAGCCGAGCAGCCGGCCGCGCAGCGCTGCGAGCGCTTCGCCGGCGTCGGGCGGATCGTAGGACGCGTCGCGGCTGAACAGGATCGCGTCGCAGCGCCCCTCGAAGCCGGTCAGGTCGTGCAGCGTCAGGTGCGCGGTGGCGCCGACGGTGACGAGGCCGTCGTCCTGCCAGTGCCACGCGGCGCCCTCGGTGCCGAACGTGGTCTTGAGCGGCGCACCGTCCACCTGCAGCTCGAACCGTCCGGGCGCGCCGAGCGCACCCCAGGGCGCGACCCAGTCGCGCGTGCGGACCCAGACGCGGTAGCTGCCTGGATCCTCGAACGCGACCTCGGTGGTCGCGTTCTTGACGGGCTCTCCGAGCCCGTGCGCCAGCAGCATCGGCGAACCCATGAAGTCCATGAACTGCTGGTCGACCACCCAGCCGCCGGTGTCGGCGAACGACTCGGCCTCGATCAGCACGAGGGGGTGGTCGGGCTGCTGGGCGCCGACAACGCCGGCGCCGAGCGCGCAGGCCAGTGCGAGGGCGTGCTTCATGGCTGCATGCTGGAGCAGCGCGAGAGGCGCTGCAACTCCCCGCTCGATTGCCCGGCCTGCACGGCCGAGCTACCGTGCAGCGATGACCCAGTTCTTCGGTCCGAACGGCCGCCGCGCTGTTGCCGCCTTGCTGATGTCGCTCTCGTGCTCGTGCACAGCGATCGAGGTGGATCCGCTCCCCGCGGGGATCCGTGACGTTGCGATCGTGCAGAACGACCAGGTGATGGTGGACGACTTCGTGCCGGTGATGCGGGCTGCGCTGGAGGGACGCGGGATCCGTACGCGCGTCGTCGCTGCGGAGTCGGAAGGTGGCGGCGGAGTGGTCGCGACCTACACCGGGCTGCGATCGTGGGACCTCACCCCCTACTTGAGCACGGCCGACGTCTGGTTCCGTCGCGACGGCAGCCAGATCGGACACCTGCACTACCACCTCGTCGGCAAGGGCGGCCTGAGCCTCGCCAAGTGGGAGTCCACCGAGGTCAAGCTGGCCGCTGCGTACGCGGAGCTGCTCGCCGCCTACGAGGAGCGCGAAGTCGAAGCTACGCGCTGAGCGGAGCAGCCTCGCGCAGACGCGTGGTCAGCGTCGTAGCAGCGCGTGCACGGGTTCGGCGATGGCGTCCATCCACGCCTTCACGCCGGCTGCCGTCAGATGGATGCGGTCGGGGCGCATGTTGTCGTTCGCCGCGCCGTCCTCGGAGACGAACAGGCGGCGCAGGTCGAGGTAGGTGACGCCGTCCAGTTCGTCGAGCGACGCGATGTCGTCGTGGACGTCGTCGAGCGCGCGCCGGACGGGGCTGCCGCGCTCGCCGGCGGGGAAGGGGCCGCAGACCAGCACGTGCGCCTGCGGCTCGGCGCGGCGCAGCGCGGCTGTGACGCTGCGGATGCCCGCGGCGGTCTCGGCGGCGGTGTGGCCGGCGGCGTTGACGTTGTTGACGCCGACCTGCAGCACCACGACCTCTGGATCGAACGCGCGCAGCGCGCCGCGCGCGACGCGCGCGAGCAGGTGCTCCGTGCGGTCGCCGCTCAGTCCCAGCGAGATCGCGCCGACGTCGCCGAAGGTGCGGTCGATCACGCGCGTGCCGCCTGCGACGGTGACGCGCGCGCTCGCGCCCGTGAGCCCCTGCGTGATCGAGTCCCCGAGCAGCGCGACGCGCACGTCGCGGTGCGCTGCTGCCAGCGCCCGCATCTTCTCGACCTGCTGCAGCCAGGTGTCGCCGCCCCAGCCTGCACCGCGGCGGTACTCGACCGATGTGGTGGCCTGCGTCGTCGGCCGCTCGGCTCTGCCCGTCGCGTGCAGCACCGCGCGCAGCAGCGGATCGACCGGCTCCAGGCCGTGGGGGTGGTGGCCCTGCCCGGGCTTGCGCCAGACGGTGACCGGGCCGCCCAGCGCTCCATACCGCCGCGCAAGCTCTTCGCCGTTGGCGTCCGGCGGCACGACGCGGTCGTCTTCGCCGAGCACCAGCAGCAGCGGCACGCGCAGAGCTGCGATGGGCGCGAGCCGGTCGATCGGCATCTGCCGGTAGTCGCGGGCGCCGGCCTCGTCGAGGCCGTAGGCGGCGAGGAACCTGCGCCACTCGGGCTGGCGCCTCGTGGAGCCTTCGCCGCCCGGCCAGGAGCGCAGGTCGGCGACCGGGTTGTCGCCGTAGATCGCCGCGACCTTCTGCGGGTTGGCTGCTGCCCAGTTGACGATCGGCGCGCCGCCACGGCTCATGCCCTCCAGCACGACCCGCGCAGACAGCCCGTGGCCGTCCAGCAGCGCGTGCAGCTCGTCCCACCGCGCGACGGCGTCGTCGTTGCCGTAGAGGTTCGCGACGTCGCAGTAGGCGAGGTGGAAGCCGCGGTCGAGCAGCGCGAGGTCGAGCGCCGGTCGGTGCCCGAAGAACCGCGCCCGCAGGATCCAGGGCGCGCCGCTCGCCGGGACGTGCGGCGCGAACACGCGGCAGGCGGCGCCGGTGCGCGGCAGCGTGAAGCGCACTCCTGCGAACTCGTGGAATGCGTCCTGCTCCGTCTCGACCGGGAGTCCGTCGAGGGGGCGCACGTGGCGCGCGGGCTCGTCCTGCACCGCCGCGTAGAGGCGCTCTGCCAGGCGGTCGGCGCCGAAGGGGTTCGGGTGGACGCCGTCGACGACGTGCCGGCCGCGCAGCAGCCGCCGCAGGTCGACGTGGGCCACGCGGTCGCCCCGGGGCGCTGCGACCGCGCGCAGCGCCTCTGCGATGCGGTCGATGCGCGGCGCGCGGGACGCGCGGTCCCGACGCCGCGCGGCGTCGAGGCCGCCCTGGTCGACGACCATGTTGGGCGGGCTGGCGAGCACGACCCGCATCTCGGGGTTGGCCTCGAG
>JBERSB010000246.1:0-7129 GCA_041236755.1 Luminiphilus sp.
GGCCGATCAGCGCCGCGATGGGCACGTCGATGCCTGCCGGCAGCACCGCGATCCAGTCGCGGTCGACGTACGGCATCAGCATCGCGGACAAGAGCAGCCCCGTGAGGATCCAGGTCGCGGTGCTGTCGACCGCCGGTCCGAACCCGAAGCGGACCGCGCCTGCGAGCCGCGCTGTCAGGCCGGATGTCCGGGGTTCGGGCGCTGCGCAGCAGCCGTCGTCGTCGTCGGCCGCGCGCTTCTCGGGCCGCGCGAACGACGCGACCAGCACGCCCACGGCGAGCGCCAGGACCGCCGCCATGCCGGCGCGCACCAGCGCGACCTCGCCGCCCATCAGCTGCCACGTCAGCATCACGGCCGCGAGCTCCAGCTCCGGCGTCGCGACCAGGAAGGCGATGGCGGCCGCGACCGCCGCGCCCTGCTTGATCAGCTCGCGGTAGATCGGCACGACACCGCACGAGCACACCGGCAGCGGCAGGCCGATCGCGACGCCACGCAGCGCCTGCGAGACCCGCGAGCCGCGGGTCATCGACTGCATCCATCCGTCCGGCAGGAACGCGTGGCACAGGCCGACCAGCAAGTACGCCAGCAGCAGCGCCGGCGCGGATTCCAGCGCGAGCGCGGTGAAGACCTCGAGCGGCCCGCCGTGCGCGCTCTGCGGGAAGTGGTCGTGGATGACGAACCACAGGACCGCCACCCCGAGCGCTGCGCCGAGCACCGAGGAGGTGCGCAGGCGGCCCTGCTCACGCGGCGCGGGGATGTGCGCGTGCAGCACGACGTGCAGCAGCGACCCCACCAACAAGGACTGCAGCAGCGCCAGCGCGTTCTGTGAGCTCTCCGTGAGCACCTGGCCGCCGAGGAAGTAACCGAACAGCGTCGCCGCGACGCTCGCTGCGGTGACCATCACGGCGGCCCGCACGCCGAGCGTGCGCGGCACGATCCACCAGATCCCGAGGCCTTCGGGGATGCGGTGCAGGATGACGGCCCACGCCGTCAGCTCGTGCGTGCCTGCGTGCTCGTGCTCGTGGTGGTCGTGCGCATGCCCGCCGGCCTCGAGGAACAGCCCGTCGAGCGTCGCGTGCGCCGCGATGCCGAAGACCGCGAGCAGCACGACCGTGCGGCGCATGCCTTCGTGGCCGTGGTGCAGCGTGCGTTCTGCGATCGAGGGCAGGACGAAGCCGAGCAGCGCGAGCGGCAGCACCAGCCAGCCGGCCTGCTCAGCGGACTCGGGCAACAGGTGCAGCAGCGCGAAGCCGCTGATGGTGATCAGGCAGAAGCTGTCGAGCGCGACGGTCGACCACGCGTGGCTGCGCAGCACGTACACCATCAGCGGCCCGGCGCAGAGCGCCAGGAAGCCGAGCGCGAGGTACCACTCCGACGACAGGTTCGACAACGACAGCAAGGCGCGCAGGGTAGGCAAACGCCCCGCCGCGCGCTACGGCGCTCGGTTGCTCAGCTCAGCGCGGCTTCGATCGCGGCGCGCGCGCGGTGCAGGCGCGACCGCACGGTGCCGATCGGCAGTTGGAGGCGCTCGGCGACGCCGGCGTAGTCCAGGCCGGTGCGTTCGTAGAGCTCGAGCGCCTCGCGCTGGGCGCGCGGGAGCGTGTCGAGCGCCGCCAGCAGCCGCGTCCCCGTCTCGTGTGCGACGGCGACGTGCACCGGGTTGTCACAGCCCGCGTGCAGCTCGCAGTGCTGCGTCGCGACGTGCTCGTGGTGGCGGCGCCGCCGGAGCGAACGCAGCAGCTGACGGCTGCGCAGCACCACCGCGCGGGTGAGCCACGCGCGCACGTTGCTCGGCTGCGGGTCCTGCCGCCAGAAGGCCAGCAATGCCTCCTGCACGGCGTCGTCGGCGAGGTGGTCGCAGCCGAGCAGCCGCCGCGCCGCGCGGTGCACGGCGGGCAGGTGGGGAGATGGGTCGGAGAGCAGCGCGGCCGACGCCTGGGCGTCGCCACGCGGTGTGGACGGAGTCATGACGGATCGGAACGGGAGATCGCGGCGGCCGCGCGAGACGCGCGGCGCGTGGAGGAACTCAGGCCGTTTCGATCGGGGGGGCGCGCGGGGCCGGGAGGACGCAGCTCGACGGCGGGGCGTGCCCGGGGGCTCTGGCTGCGGAAGGAGGCGGCGCGTGCGGACGGGCGATCACCACCACGACGTGCAGCGGTGCGCCGCCCGGGCTCTGGTCCTCGAGCTGGCAGGCGAGGCAGGGCTCGGTCGGAGCCGGCTCACCGTCCTGGTGGTCGCCGTTGGGCGTCAGGTCCCCGGTCGGGGTGTGCACCACGCCGCATGCGCACGCTTCGAGCACAAAGGAGCCGGTCGCTGCGCACAGCTGGTGGTCACACCCGTGGCCGCCGTGCAGCAGCGGCATCGCCAGCCGCAGGCACATCGCGAGCACGGCCGCAAAGACGGCGAGCCGAGGCGCGGTTCGTGGTGCACAGCGGGACACGGGGCCGAGAAGCTACCGGCCGATGTGGTGCTGTCGCCAGAAATCTGGGAACTCTGACGACGGCGTCGGCACCTCGCCTGCATGCACCTTTCTGGATGGCTCGCCACCTCGACGGCGTCGCTGCTCGCCACAGCGGCCCTTACCCAGGCTCCTTCGGGCCAGACCCCCAACCAGAACCCGCCGCCCGGGATCGCGCCCGTCGTGATCCCGGGCCTCAGCGGGCAGGCTCCCAGCGGGCAGGCCCCCAGCGGGCAGGCGGGCGCTGGAGCCGCCGCGCAGGACCCTGACGGGACGCCTGCCTTCCTCCAAGGTCAGCTCGGTCCCTTGCGGATCCTGAACGTCAGCCTCGACCTGCTGTTCGCCGTCGGCAGCTCGACCGAGCGGGACGAGCAGATCCTCGAGCTCAAGGGCGGCGAGCACGACCCGCGCAAGCGCGGCTTCACGCTGCAGCAGGCCGAGCTCCAGCTCAACGGCGAGGTCGACAAGTGGTTCACGGCCCAGGGCGTGCTCGTGACGTTCCTCGACCCCGAGGAAGGCGAGACGATCTTCGAGATCGAGGAGGCGTTCCTTCAGAGCCAGAACCTGCCCTACGAGCTGCAGCTCCGCGCCGGCCACTACTTCACCGAGTTCGGCCGGGTCAACCCGCTGCACCCGCACGCGTGGGACTGGCAGGACCAGCCGGTGATCCTGTCGCGGGTGTTCGGCGCCGAGGGCATGAGGGCGCCGGGGATGCGGTTGGCGTGGTTGGCGCCGACGCACCAGTACCTGGAGTTCTTCGTCGGCGCCCAGAACGGCAACGGCGAGACGATGACGAGCTTCCTCGCCAACGACGAGAGCTACGAAGAGCGCTCGATCGGCGGGCGCTTCTTCGACCAGGACACGGTGGGCGTGCGCTCCGCGTCGGACATGGTGTGGACGGGGCGCGTCGCGACCACGTTCGAGCTCGACGAGCAGCGTCGACTGGGCTTCGGCGCGTCGGTCGCGGCAGGCGCGAACGCGACCGGCGGGGACACCGTCATCACGGGCGTCGACTTCGCCTACCAGTGGCGGCCCGAGGACTACCTGCCCGGCGACGCGTTCGTGCGTTTCCAGGGCGAGTACATCTACCGCACGTTCGACGCCGAGGCGCAGGAGGACACGTCCGATCCGCTGGCCACCTACGGGTTGCCGCAGGCGTCCCTGCGAGACCACGGCGGCTACCTCTACGGCCTGGTCGGCTGGGACAACGGCTTCGCAGCGGGACTGCGCTGCGACTACGCGACGGGATCAGGGCAGAGCTACCGGGGTGGAGGCGTCTTCTCACGGGAGCAGGACCCGTTCCGCGCCGACCGCCTGCGCATCTCGCCGATGGTTCAGTACCAGGTCTCGCCGTTCACGCGGATGCGCCTGCAGTACGACTACGACGACAGCGACCACCTGGACAGCATCGCGCACTCTGTGTGGCTCGGCTTCGAGGTGATGCTCGGCAACCAGCCGCCGGCGCGGACTGGGCGCGACGGGCTCTCTGGCTGCGGCTGCCGCTGAGTCGCGGCCTCCGGCTCAGCGGCGCTCGCCGCCGCTGCGCTGCGCGACCTGCTCGGACATGCGCCGCGCGCGGGCCTCGAACGAGTCGAAGCGGCCGGCCGCGAGGTCGTCGGGGTCGAACAGCGAGCCGACGAAGCCAACGCCGAAGCTGCCCGCGTCGAGCCAGTCCAAGCAGTTGTCCTCGGTGACCCCGTGTGTGGGCAGCACGCGCAGAAAGGGCATCGGCCCGAGCAGCGCCTGGACGAACGGCGCGCCGATGGCGGGCCCAGGGAACAACTTGACGACGTCGGCGCCCGCGCGGTGCGCGGCCATCATCTCGGTGGGCGTCATCGTGCCGGGGATCGAGGCGACGTCGAGCTCTCGGGCGCGCGCGATCACCTCGGGGTCGGTGACCGGGGAGACGACGAACTGCGCGCCTGCGGACGCCGCAGCCTCCGCATCCGCGGTGCTGAGCACGGTGCCCGCGCCGACGACGAGGTCGCCCTGCTCGCGCAGCGCGGTGATGTGGGTGAGCGCGTCCGGCGTCGTCATCGTGACCTCGACGATGCGAAAGCCGCCTCGCACCGCGGCGTCGAGCGCCGGGCGGACGGCGGACGGGTCGCTGGTGCGCAGGATCGCCGAGCAGCGGTGTGCTGCGAACGACTGCAGGACGAGGTCGCGTTGGGAAGTCATGATCGGGTGGCGCAGCGCGCTTGGGTGGCGCCGGGTGCGCTGCGTGAGCGTAGAGGCGCGCGCGGTGGGACGCGAGTTGCACGGAGCGCGGCCGGCTCGCAGCGGCCGGGCCAAGCCCTACGCGCCCGGTTCGCCGTCGGCGCTGCGGCCGAGCGGGTGCGCCTGGTCGTAGACGCTGCGGAGGCGGCCGATCGAGACGTGCGTATCGATCTCGGTGGTCACGAGCCGCGCGTGGCCGAGCAGCTCCTGCACCGTGCGCAGGTCTGCGCCGCGGTCGAGCAGGTGGGTCGCGAACGAGTGCCGCAGGCCGTGCGGGGTCAGGCGCGTCTGCAGGTCGGCCTGCCTCGCGCGCGCGACCACCGTCTCGAAGATCCAGCGCGCGCTCAGCTGCCTGCCGAGGCGGTTGACCCAGAGCGCGCCGTCGTCCGCCCGCCGGTTCGCGCGCAGCAGCTCGCGCCGCGCCGGGAGCCAGCCGCGGATCGCGTCGAGCGCAGGTCCGCCGAGCAGCGCGATGCGCTCCTTGCTGCCCTTGCCCATGACCCTCGCCGAGCCTTCGTCGAGGTCGATCGCGTGCAGCCGCATGCCGGCGCACTCGCTGACGCGGCAGCCGGTCGAGTAGAGCGTCTCCAGAATGGCGCGGTCCCGGAGTCCGCGCGGCGAGTCGTCGAAGGGCTGCGCGAGCAGCTTGTCGACCTCGGGCGTCGTGAGGAACTTCGGCACGCGCTTGGGCGCCTTGGGGCCCTTGAGCAGCTTGGCCGGGTCCTTTTGGACGTGGCCGTGCTGCTGCAGCCAGGCGAACAGTCCGCGGAGGCTCGCGAGCTTGCGCTGCACGGAGGTCGCGGCGAGGCCCTGCTGCTCCAGCTCGACGAGGTAGCGCCGCAGCTGCGTGCGGCGGACGGACGCGAGCGGCGTCTCGACCCGCGTCAGCCACGCGCCGAACGCGCGAAGGTCGGACGTGTAGGCGCGCAGCGTCGCGGGGCTCTTCTTGCGTTCGTCGCGCAGAGACGCCAGGTAGTCGTCGAGCAGTTGCACGTTGCCTCGCGTGTAACAGACTGGCACACTCCCGCGCCCTTTGCATGCCCTACCTCGGTGAGTTCGCGGCGTGGGCGACGGCGCTCTGCTGGCTCGGCAGCAGCCTCGCGTTCGCCGTCGCCGGCCGCGAGGGCGGGGCGCAGGCGCTGAACCAGTTCCGCCTCTACGCGGCGCTGCCGATGCTCGCGCTGCTGGCGCTCGCGATCACGGGGACGGCGTGGCCGACCGGCGCCGCGTGGCCGCGGCTCGCGCTGCTGATGGGCTCGGGCCTCGTCGGCCTGGTGCTCGGGGACTACGGCTACTTCCACGCGCTCGCCACGATCGGACCGCGGCTGGCCTCGGTGATCATGGCGCTGTGGCCGGCGGGGACGGTCGCGATCGATGCGGTGCGGGGGCAGGCGCCCACGGGCTCGCAGGCGCTCGGCGTAGGCCTGACGGTCGTCGGCGTCTCGCTGGTGTTGGCGCGTGGTCGCGGCGGCTCCTGGCGCCCCGAGTTGAGCCGCCGCGCGTGGCTGCTCGGGGTCGCGGGCGCCCTGGTCGGCGCGCTCGGCCAGGCCGGAGGCTTCGTGATGGCCCGCGCCGCGATGGCGCCCGCGGCGGACCTCGTCGATGGCTGCGACCCGCTGCTCGCGACGATCGTGCGCATGCTCGCGGCGACCGCGGGCATGCAGGTCGTCGTCGCCCTGCAGGGCCAGCCGCTCGCGATGCGCAAGGTCTGGCGCGGCCGGCGCGCGCGGATGACGGCGTTGGTAGGCGCGCTGTGCGGGCCTGTGCTGGGCGTCTGGCTGTCCATGGTCGCCGGCATGCACGCCCGGGACGCCGGCGTCGCCGCGGCCCTGATGGGCACGACGCCGATCTTCATGCTGCCGGTGTCCGTCTGGTGCTACGGCGCGAGGCTCGGCCCGCTCAGCGTCGGCGGCACGCTGCTCGCCGTGGCCGGCGTCGCGGTCTGCTTCGTCGCCGACGGCTGAGTCAGAGCTGCAGGCTCAGCAGGCGCTCGATGCGCGCCTCGGTCGGCGGGTGCGTCGAGAACAGGTTGGTGAGCGCCGCGCCGCGGCCCCGCAGGTTGGCCACCGGGTTCACGATCGCGAGGCTGGTGGCGACCGGCTCGGGCCGGCTCGCGCCGCGCTGGACCAGCTCCTGGCCGTAGCGCTGGAGCTTGTGCAGCGCGTCGGCCAGCGCGCGGGGGTCTCGGGTGAGGCGCGCCGCGAACTCGTCGGCGTGGAACTCGCGCGAGCGGCTAATGCCCGCCTGGATCATCACGGCGCCGATCGGGGCCAAGAACGAGAGCAGCAGCGCGCCCAGGCCGCCGCCGCCGTCGTCGTCGTCGCCGCCGATCCCGCCGAGCAGCGCGTTCCACTGCACCATCTGCGCGACGAAGGAGATCACTGCCGCAGCCGCGGCGGCGACGGTGGCGATCAGCGTGTCGCGGTGCTTTATGTGCGCGAGCTCGTGGGCGAT
>JBERSB010000247.1:0-4312 GCA_041236755.1 Luminiphilus sp.
CTCGAGCAGCAGCGCCTCGGTCTCGGTCCTCGTCGCGATGAACTCGACGTCGCGCGCTTCGCGCTCGAGGAAGCGCAGCTGGTAGCGGCCGTCGCCGCCCGGCGTCAGGTAGTTGCGCACCCGCGCGCGCAGGTCGGCGGCCTTGCCGGCGTAGAGCACCTTGCCGTCGTCGCCGCGGACCAGGTAGACGCCTGTCTCCTTGGGGACGCGGGCCACCTTGTCGCGGATGCTCTGGTCCATGCGGGCAGACAGAAGATGCGACACGCGCGCGCCCGCGGCAAGCCGCGAACCGCGGCCGCAGCCCTGGCCTAGAGCAGCTCCATGTCGGCCTGCTCGAGCCGGTAGACCTCGTCTCGGATCTGCGCCGCCAGCTCGAAGTCGAGGTCCTTGGCCGCGGTGATCATCTGCTGGCGCAGCTGCTTGACGTGCCGCAGGAGGTCCTGGTGGCTCTCGAACTGTCGCCGCTGCTCGACCTCGCCCGTGTCCTGCTGGCCCTGCTGCTTGCCGCGGCCCTTCTTGCCCTTGCCCTTCTTGGACTTCTTGCCCTTGCCGCGGCCCGACCCGCCGCCTTCGTCGAGGTCCTCGGACGAAAGGTCCAGCAGCTCCCGCACCGGCTTGACGATCGTCCGCGGCGTGATGCCGTGCTCCTCGTTGTGCGCGACCTGCTTCTGGCGGCGCCGCTCCATCTCGCCGATGGCGCCCTCGATCGAGTCGGTGCGCTTGTCCGCGTAGAGGATCACGCGGCCCTCTCTGTTGCGCGCGGCGCGGCCGCAGGTCTGGATCAGCGAGGTCTTGCTGCGCAGGTAGCCCTCCTTGTCGGCGTCGAGCACCGCGACCAGCGTGACCTCGGGGATGTCGAGGCCCTCGCGCAGCAGGTTGATGCCGACCAGCACGTCGAACACGCCGAGGCGCAGGTCACGGATCAGCGCCGTGCGCTCGATCGAGTCGATGTCGCTGTGCAGGTAGCGCACCTTGATGCCGAGGTCCCGCAGGTAGTCGGTGAGCTCCTCGGCCGAGCGCTTGGTCAAGGTCGTGATCAACACCCGCTCCTTCTTCTCGGTGCGCAGCCGCACCTCGTCGACGACGTCGTCCACCTGCCCCTTGGCCGGCCGCACGTCGACCGGCGGGTCGACCAGGCCCGTGGGCCGCACCACCAGCTCGACGACGCGGCCGTCGCTCTGGTCGAGCTCGTACTGGCCCGGCGTCGCGGAGACGAACAGCACCTGCTGCAAGAGCCCCTGGAACTCGTCGAACTTCAGCGGCCGGTTGTCGATCGCGCTCGGCAGGCGGAAGCCGTGCTCGATCAGCGTCTCCTTCCGCGCCCGGTCGCCGCGGTACATCCCGCCTGCCTGCGGCATCGCGACGTGCGACTCGTCCACGATCATCAGGAAGTCGTCGGGGAAGTAGTGCAGCAGCGTCGCCGCCGGCTGGCCCGCGACGCGGCCGTCGAAGTGCCGGCTGTAGTTCTCGATGCCGTTGCACATCCCGGTCGCGCGGAGCATCTCGAGGTCGTGGCGCGTGCGCTGGCCGAGCCGCTGCGCCTCGAGCAGCTTCTTCTTGCCCTCGAGCTCCGAGACCCGCTCGTCGAGCTCTTCTTCGATCAGCTCGCACGCGCGCCTGGTCTGGTCGCCGGTCGCGATGTAGTGCGTCGTCGGGTAGATCGAAACCTCGTCGAGTTCCTCCAGCACCTCGCCGCGCAGCGGGTCGATGGCGACCACGCTCTCGACCTCGTCGCCCCACATCTCGACCCGGATCGCGCGGGCGTCCTCGTAGGACGGGTAGATCTCGACGACGTCGCCGCGCACCCGGAAGCGGCCGGCCTGGAAGTCGTAGTTGTCGCGCACGAACTGGATCGACGTCAGCTGCCGCAGCAGCACGTCGCGGTCGATCGTCATGCCCTTCTTCACGTGCACCGACAGTTCGCGGTAGTTCTCCGGCGAGCCGAGCCCGTAGATGCAGCTGATCGAGGCGACGATCAGCACGTCCCGCCGTTCCATCAACGAGCGCGTCGCCGAGTTCCGCATGCGCTCGATCGACTCGTTGATGAGCGCGTCCTTCTCGATGAAGGTGTCGGTCGTCGGCACGTAGGCCTCGGGCTGGTAGTAGTCGTAGTAGCTGACGAAGTACTCGACCGCGTTGTCCGGAAAGAACGCCTTGAACTCCGCGTAGAGCTGCGCCGCGAGGATCTTGTTGGGCGCGAGCACCAGCGCTGGGCGCTGCAACTTCTCGATCAGCTTGGCCGCCGTGAAGGTCTTGCCCGACCCCGTCACGCCGAGCAGCGTGCTGGCCTTGGCGCCGCCCTGGATCCAGCCCGCGAGGGTCTCGATCGCGTGCGGCTGGTCACCCGCCGGCTGCATGTCGCTCTTCAGGCGGAACCGCATCGCATGGGTGTACTCGATCGACGCCGCGCCGCGAGCACGCGCGGGCCAGATCGCGGTCGAACCCACCGCGGGCTGCGGACGTTGATCCCCGCTGCCGACGTCCGTATCGTCGGCAGACCCCCATCCCAGGCCCCCTACCAAGGCAAGCTCCCGTGGCCCGACGCCGCTCCTCCGCCTCCCGCAGCAACCGCGACGACCGCCAAGGCGGCCGCGCAGGCGCTCGCACGTCCCGCTCCCAGACGGGAAGCGCTTCCAAGCGCACCCCGCGCACGCGCACCGACGGGCGGGTCGACGTGCAGTGCCCGCAGTGCGGCGCCGGCTACCGCGTCGGTGAGGACATGCTCGACTCCAAGATCGAGTGCTCCGAGTGCCACCGCGTGTTCGTCGCCAAGACGACGGCCGGCCGCCGCATCCAGAAGCCCGACTACACCAAGGCCTACATCGGCTTCGCGGTCGCGATCGTGGTCATCATCAGCATCTTCGTCATGCTGGGCAGCAGCGGCGACGAGCCCGTCCGCCGCAAGAAGACGGTCGCCGAGGTCCCCAAGACTCCGCAGTACAACCCCGGCACCCACCCGCGCGCGATCGAGCTTGCGAAGTGGGCGCGCGCCTTCGGCTCCAACAACCAGCTGATCCTCAACACGCACAGCGACCGGCGCGCGCTGGCCAAGCAGCTCGGCGTGGAGCTCGACCGGGCCGACCCGAACGCGTTCACCAACACCCTGCAGCAGCACGCGTCGGCCGAGCTGCTGCGCGAGATGCAGTGCGACAGCGCGCAGCTGGACTCGGACCAGGACATGTCCGCCTCGACGGGCAGCGCCAAGCTCTACGTGACGCCCAAGGACGGCGACGCGCGGTTCAAGCGCAACACGCGGGGCACGTTCTCGGTGACGTTCTCGATGGAGGGCGACACGCCCAAGGTCACCAGCTTCACGCTGCTGCAGAAGCCGGTCTACTCCGCGGGCAAGGACCCGGCCGTCAAGCGCTACGAGGTCAACGAACAGATCGCCGAGGCCGAGAGCGTCACGATCACGGACTCGGGCGGCACCCGCAAGGTGCAGGAGTCCAAGCCCGGGCCGATGGCCCACTGGGCCGACGCGACGCCGCAGCAGCGGGAGATGGCCGACAAGTGCGTCGCCGACATCATCACGAGCGCGGACGACAACGCGCCCGGCGGCCTGTTCAACCGCGCCACGCTCAAGATCAGTGACCTGCCGGACAAGCAGGCGGTGATCCCGCGCGTGCTCAACGCGATGTACGAGCGCTACGAGGACCCCAACGCGCACAACATGGAGCTGAGCCAGCTCAACCGCGCGATGGCCAACTGGACGGGCTTCGCCGTCAACTACCAGGTCCGGAGCAGCGGCGACGACGCGAAGGACAAGAAGGAGCGGCAGAGCTGCGTTCGACAGTGGTTCGCGTTCTGGCGCCGCTACCACAAGGACCTCAGCGAGTGGATCGACGAAAGCGACGACCTCGAAGGTGACGACGGCGGCAAGTAGCATCGCGCGCCTCCCACACGACCAGCACACCCCCGACACCCGACCGAACAGGAGCCCCGACGATGACCGTCATCCAGATCACCTGCGAGAACTGCGGCGCGAAGTACAAGCTGCCCGAGACCTTCAAGGGCAGCCAGGCCAAGTGCCAGAAGTGCGGCAGCGTGATCGACGTCGCCAAGCAGCGTGACGCCGCCGCCAGCGGCGAGGACGCAGCGCCGGCAGCGGCCGCCAAGCCCGCCGTCGACCGCAGCAAGGGCCGCGGCGCTGCGGCCCGCAAGGCCACAGGCGGGGCGTCCGGGGCCAAGGCCGCAGGTGAGCGGCAGGGTCGCGCCGGCCGCGGCCGCGCCGCCAAGGACGACGACGGCGGCGAGGAGCGCCCGCGCCGCGGCGCCCGCGAGAAGAAGAAGGACAACACGCCGATGATCATCA
>JBERSB010000248.1:0-2821 GCA_041236755.1 Luminiphilus sp.
TCGGGCGCGCGGATCTTCGCGACCATCTGCTTGGCGGCCTCGGACGGGCCGCGGCACAGCGGCGTCAGCAGGCCCGCGACCAGGAAGTTGACGGCCATGCCGACAGCACCGATGCCCTGCGGGCCGAGGCCGAAGCACCACCGCTCACCGCACATGAACACCGTCGAGACGATGTAGGCAGCCGTGAATCCGATGCCGCAGACCATGCCGGCCACCGCCGGCACGGTCCCGACCCGGACCGAGAAGATGCCCATCACCAGCACGGGGAAGAACGACGACGCCGCGAGGCCGAACGCGAAGGCGACCACCTGCGCGACGAAGCCCGGCGGGTAGATGCCGAACAGGCCCGCGATCACCACCGCGACGCCGATCGCGATCCGCGACAGCCGCAGCCGCTCGTGGTCGGACGCCGTCGGCCGGACCATCCGGAAGTAGAAGTCGTGCACCACGCTGCTGCTGATGACCAGCAACAGCCCCGACGCCGTCGACAGCGCCGCGGCGAGGCCGCCGGCCGCGACCAGCGCGATGATCCACGCGGCGAGCCCCGCCATCTCGGGCAGCGCGAGGACCATGATGTCGCGGTCCGGGCCGCTCAGGCCCTTGCCGGCAAGCAGTGCGCGGCCGTCCTCGCCTTCGCTGCCGGCGGACGCGAGCCAGGCTGCGTGCGCCGTGCGCACCGCCGCGAACTCGTCCGCGCCCATCGAACCCGAGCGGAACACCTCGTTCTGGTCGGTCTGGGCCGCACCGCGGTACGAGACCACGCCGTCGCCGTCGTCGAGCCAGACGACCAGGCCGGTTTTCTCCCAGGTCTGGAACCACTCGGGCAGCTGCTGCTCGGTCTTGCCGTTCAGGCTCTCGAAGACGTAGAAGCGCGAGAACGCCGCCGTCGCCGGCGCGGTCAGGTACAGGATCGCGATGAAGAAGATCGCCCAGAAGCCCGACCAGCGCGCGGCCTGCACGTTCTTGACCGTGTAGAAGCGCACGATGACGTGCGGCAGGCCGGCGGTGCCCGCCATCAGCGCCAGCGCCGTGCAGAACACGTTGACCTTGTCCCAGCTGCCCTGGAACGGCTCGGTGTAGCTGGAGAAGCCGAGGTCCTGGTGGATCTTGTCGAGCGTCTCCAGCAGCCGCTTGCCGCTGGACTGGAGCTCGCTGCCCATGCCGAGCTGCGGCACCGGCTGTCCGGTCAGCTGCCAGCTGATCGCGACGACCGGGATCAAAAACGCCACGATCAGCACCCAGTACTGGGCCACCTGCGTATACGTGATGCCCTTCATGCCGCCGAGCGTCGCGTAGACGAACACGATGGCCATGCCGATCACCACGCCGAAGGTCACGTCGCCCTCGAGGAAGCGCGCGAACACGATGCCGACGCCCCGCATCTGGCCGGCGACGTAGGTGAAGCTGATGAACAGCGCGCAGACCAGCGCGACGAGGCGCGCGAGCTGCGACTCGAAGCGGTCGCCGACGAAGTCGGGCACCGTGAAGTGCCCGAACTTGCGCAGGTACGGCGCCAGCAGCAGCGCCAGCAGCACGAAGCCGCCGGTCCACCCCATCAGGTAGACGCCGCCGGCGTAGCCGAGGAACGAGATGATGCCCGCCATCGACAGGAACGACGCCGCCGACATCCAGTCGGCCGCGGTCGCGATGCCGTTGGCGATCGCAGGCACGCCGCGGCCCGCGACGTAGAAGCCGCCGGTGTCGCGCACCCGCGCGCGCCACGCCACGAACAGGTAGAGCCCGAACGTGAGCGCGACGAACAGGAACGTCCAATTCTGGACGGTCACGAGCGCGGATCCCGCTCGATCGCGTCGAGCTCGGCGCGCAGCCGCCGATCGAGCCGCCCCATACAGAGGGCGTAGACGAGGATCAGCACGACGAAGGTGACGATCGCGCCCTGCTGCGCGAACCAGAACCCCAGCGGGCAGCCGAGGAACGTCACGCCGTTGAGCGCGTCCGCGAACAGCACGCCGCAGCCGAGCGAGACCAGCGCCCAGACAAAGAGCAGCGACAACGACAGACGGACGCTCTGTCGCCAGTGGCGCTGGCGCGCCGCGGCGACCCGCTCGGAGGCAGAGGGCATGGCGCGGGACGATACGCGATCAGCAGCCGCCGCGCCGCAGCGCGCGCGCCGCGAGCCACCGTTCGGCGCACGCCAGCAGCAGAACCATGGGCAGCAGGTAGACCGCGAAGCGCGCGGCCTGGCCGACGGCCTCGCTACCGACCACGGCCGCGGGCGCGGCGGCAGTCGACGCAGGCGGCTGCGTCGCGCCGCCGCCGAGCGCGCGCAGGTAGTCGACGTCCGTCGGCACCGGAGCCGGCGGCGTGATCTCACCGCTGTCCCGCAGGTCCTCGGCGTCGAGCGCGGCGTCCGCCGCGTCCGTCGCCGCGAGCCACTGCGAGAGCCACGCCGGGAACGACCGCGCTTCGCGGAACGCGCGTCCGCCGCTGCCGTTGAGCTCGCCGGTGAACGCGCCGACGCGGCCGAGGCCGCGGTTGCAGAAGGCCAAGAGCGGCCAGCCTTCGTCACCGACGACGAGCAGCACGCGGCTGTCGAGCGGCGCGTCGCAGCGCACCGCCGCGCCGAGCGACGGCCACTCTGCAGGCTCGGGCTCGAGCAGCTTCGACGCCTCGACCGCCACGACCGGCAGCGCCACCGGAGCTTCGGGCTGCGGAGGCGGCGGCTCGGGCTGGGGCTCCGGCTCCGGCTCGTCGGGCTCGGGCGGCGGCGCGGGCTCCTCGGGTGGCGGCGCGTCGTCGCCCGGCGGCCCGGGCAGATTCGGGCTGCGGCCGACCCGGGACAGCGCGCGCGTCACCTCGC
>JBERSB010000249.1:0-5479 GCA_041236755.1 Luminiphilus sp.
CGAGCCGTCGACGTCGGCGACCTCCTCGGGCGTCCCGGTCGCGACCAGCCGGCCGCCGCCGGCACCGCCCTCGGGCCCGAGGTCGATGAGGTAGTCCGCCGCGCGGACCACGTCGAGGTTGTGCTCGATCACGACGACCGTGTTGCCCTGTTCGACCAGCCGCTGCAGCGCGTCGAGGAGCCGCGCCACGTCCTGGAAGTGCAACCCCGTCGTCGGCTCGTCGAGGATGTAGAGCGTGCGGCCCGTCGCCGGCCGCTGCAGCTCGGTCGCGAGCTTGACGCGCTGCGCTTCGCCGCCCGACAGCGTCGTCGACGGCTGGCCGAGCTTGAGGTAGCCGAGCCCGACATCCATCAGGGCCTCGAGGCCGCGCGCGATCTTCGGGAGGTCCGCGAAGAACCCGCAAGCCTCCTCGACGGTCATCTCCAGCACGTCGTAGACGCTCTTGTCCTTGAAGCGGATCTCGAGCGTGTCGGCGTGGAACCTGGCGCCCGCGCACTCCTCGCACACGACCTCGACGGGCGCGAGGAAGTTCATCTCCAGCGTCTTCACGCCCGCGCCCTGGCACTCCTCGCAGCGGCCGCCGGCGACGTTGAACGAGAACCGCCCCTTCTTGTACTCACGGAGCCGGGACTCGGGCAGCATCGCGAACAGGTCGCGCACGTGCGTCCAGACGTCGGTGTAGGTCGCCGGGTTGCTGCGCGGCGTGCGGCCGATCGGCTTCTGGTTGATCTCGACCAGCTTGTCCACCTGGTCCATGCCGCGCACGCGCTTGCAGTGCGCGGGCGCCACGCCCTTGCCCGCGAGGTGGTCCTTCACCGTCGGCACCAGCACGTGGTGCACGAGCGTCGACTTGCCCGAGCCCGAGACCCCGGTAACTGCGGTCAAGCGCCCCAGGGGCACACCGACCGTCAGCCCGTCGAGGTTGTGGTGCGCAGCACCTTCGACCACGAGCGCGCCGAGGTCCTCGCAGCGTCGCTCCGCGGGCATCGGCACCTGGAGGTCGCCGCGCAGATAGCGCCCCGTCATCGAGGACGGGTCGTCCTTGACGTGCTCGGGCGTGCCCGCCGAGACCACCTCGCCGCCGTGCACGCCCGCCTCCGGGCCGACGTCGACGAGGAAGTCGCTGCGCTCCATCGTCTCCTCGTCGTGCTCCACCACGACGACCGTGTTGCCGCGGTCCCGCAGCGCCTCCAGCGTCTTGAGCAGCCGCTGCTGGTCGCGCGCGTGCAGGCCGATGCTCGGCTCGTCGAGCACGTAGAGGATGCCGCGCAGCCCCGCGCCGACCTGCGCGGCCAGCCGGATCCGCTGCGACTCCCCGCCCGACAGCGTCGCCGCGCGACGCGCCAGCGTGAGGTAGCCGAGCCCGACGTCGGCGAGGAAGGTCAGCCGGCGGTCGATCTCCTTGAGGATGTCCTTGCCGATCCTCAGCGCGTTGCCGTGCAGCTCGACGCCGCGCACCCAGTGCAGCGCGTCCTCCACCGAGAGCGCGAGCACCTCGGGCAGCGTCCGGCCCTCGAACCGCACCGCGCGAGCGGCGTCGGACAGGCGCGCGCCGCTGCACCCGGCACACGGCGTCGACGCCCGGTAGCGGTCCAGGTGCCGCGCCCGCGACGGCCGGTAGACCTTCTCGAGGTGGCTGAGCACGCCTGGGAACGAGACCTTCTCGCGCCCCGACGTGGTGAACGTCGCGGTGCGCCGCTGCCACTTGAACTCGAACTTCTTGCTGCCCGAGCCGTGCAGCACGACCTTCTGCGCGCGCTTGCCGAGCTTCTTCCACGGCGTGTCGACGTCGCCGTCGAAGGCCTCGAGAACGGACTGCAGGTGGTCGACGGTCAACCGCCCGTAGACCAGCCGGCCTTCGTCGGTGAACACGTGCAGCGCGCCTTCGCGGATCGTGAGGCTGGAATCGCGAACCAGCAGCTCCGGCGCGAACCCGAAGGTCTCGCCGACGCCGTCGCAGTCCGGGCACGCGCCGATCGGGCTGTTGAACGAGAACAGCCGCGGCTCCATCTCCGGTAGCGCGCCGTGGCCGTTGGGGCAGCTGCGCCGCGTGGAGAACAGGCGGTCGTTGCCGCCCGAGCTGTCGACCAGCGTGCAGAGCCCGTCGCCGAGCTGCACGGCCTGCTCGACCGCGTCGGCGAGGCGCGAACGCGCGCCCTTCTGGATCGTCAGGCGGTCCACGACCAGCTCGATCGTGTGGTAGACGTAGCGTTCGAGCTGGATGTCCTCGTCCAAGCGGCGGACCACGCCGTCGATGCGCGCGCGCACGAAGCCACGCTGGGCGAAGTCAGAGAGCTCCTTGCGGTACTCCCCCTTGCGCTCGCGGACCACGGGTGCCAGCAGCATCGCCGCCTGGCCGTCGTGGTCGGCGAGCACGGCGTCGACGATCTTGTCGGGCGACCACGCGACGATGTCGGCGCCGCACTCGGGACAGCTCGGCTCCCCGAGGCGCGACCAGCACAGCCGCAGGAAGTCCATCACCTCGGTCAGCGTGCCGACCGTCGATCGCGCCGAGTGGCTGGTCGACTTCTGGTCGATCGACACCGTCGGCGACAAGCCCTCGACGTGGTCGACCTTGGGCTTCTCCATCCGGCCGAGGAACTGCCGCGCGTACGAGCTCAGGCTCTCGAGGAAGCGCCGCTGGCCTTCCTGGTAGATCGTGTGGTAGGCGAGGCTGGACTTGCCCGAGCCCGACACGCCCGTGAACGTCGTGAGCGCGTCGCGGGGAAACGCGAGGTCGACCCCCTTCAGGTTGTGCTCGCGCGCGCCCCGGACCACGACCTGCGACATCTGCCCTCGGTCGGGCTGCGATGCAGAGGGGGCCGCCGACTTGGATCGGCTCGCCTTGCGGGGGCGCGTTTTCGAGTTCTTGCCCAAGTGTCGAACCCCGCAGCATAGCGCTGGGGGGTCGGTTGGCCAGCGCCCGGGCGGCCCGGGAGCCGACGGTTTCCGTCGCTCCTGACACCGCTAGAATCCGACACCATGCCCCCCGAAGATCCGCTCGAGCCGGCGCCTCCGGACGAGGACAACAAGGCCGAGTTCGACGTCCTGGTCGTCTTCGCGCTCCGCAGCGCCGCGATGGGCACAACCCGGGAGCGGGCGGACATCGAGGCGCTGGCCGAGCGGCTCGAGGAAGCGGTCGCCGCAGCCGACGCCGGCCAGTTCGACGGCGACGAGGTGGGCGGCGGCGAGTGCGTGCTGTTCTTCAGCGGCCCCCGCGAGCGCCCCCTGGTGCAGGCGCTCCGGCCCGTGCTCGACGCCTCGGCCGTCGGCCGGCGCGCGCACTTCGCGAGACAGCACGAGGACGCCGCCGGATCGCTGGTGCGCGAGCCCATGCGGGGCTAGGCCGGGCTGCGGCATTCTCCGACGTGCTAGACGGGCGGTCCGTCCGCCGTCGCGAGCCGCTCACGCAGCGAAGCGTGCAGCCGGCCGTTGGTCGCGACGACCGCGCCGCCGAACAGCCACCCGTCGCCGCCGTCGTAGTCGGTGACCGTGCCGCCGGCCTCCCGCACGAGCACCGCGCCCGCAGCGACGTCGTAGGGCATCAGGTAGCGCTCCCAGTAGCCGTCGAGCACGCCCGACGCGACCAGGCACAGATCCAGCTCGGCGCTGCCCAGCCGCCGCAGATCGCGGCAGTGCGGCAGCACGGCGGCCACCCTGCCGGCGTTGTCGTCCCGGCCGGGCTCGTTGCGGTTGTACGAGAAGCCCGTCGCGAGCAGCGCGTCCGCCATGCCCTCGGTCTCGCTGACGCGGATGCCCGCAGCTGCGCTGCCGGTCAGGGGCCGCCACGCCCCGCCGCCGCGGCGCGCCGCGTCGGTCGTGCCCAACGCCGGCGCGTGCACGACCCCGACGACGGGGTCGCCGCGGTGCGCGAGCGCGATCGCCACGCAGTAGAACGGCAGGCCGTGGACGAAGTTGGTCGTGCCGTCCAGCGGGTCGACGATCCACAGCCACTCCGAGTCGTTGCTCGGCGCGTCCTTGCTGGTCAGCACCCCCTCCTCGGCCAGCACGCCGTGCTCGGGATACGCGCGCTGGATGCCGCCGACGACCACGCGCTCGGCCGCCCGGTCCGCCGCCGTGACCAGCTCCCGCTGCACGCTCTTGGTCTCGAACGCGACCTCGCCTGCGCGCCGCTCCAACAGCTCGGCGCCCGCCAGCTCCGCGAGCCGCACCGCCTCGGCGAGGCACCCGTCGAGGTCCTCGCTCACTCCGCGCGCACTCCGGCGGCCGCGGCGACGATCTGTTCCTGGAGCTTCTTGAGGTCCTTGTTCAGCCCGCCGCGGCTGCGGTCGTAGTTCATCAGGATCGAGAACCAGCGCCGCTCGCCGTCGGCACACGTGACGACGCCCGACAACGACGAGGCGCCCCGGATCCAGCCCGTCTTGGCGCGGACCCGGTCCACCAGGTCGGTGCCCTGGAACCTCGAGCGAAGCGTGCCGGTGCGACCCGCGACGGGCAGCGCGTCCCGCAGCGCGTCGCCGAGGCCGCGCCGCTCGAGCTCGAACATGGCGACCACGAGCAGCCCCGGCGTCAGCCGGTTCTCTTTCGAGAGGCCCGAGCCGTCGAAGAGCTCGAGCCCCACAGGCTCCTGCCCGACCAGCGCGACGACCTGCTCCCGCAGCGCCTTGCGGGCGCCCGCGAGGCTGCCGTCGCGCTGCGTCCGGGCGCCGAGCACACGCAGGCACTGCTCGGCGTCGAAGTTCGACGAGTCCTCGAGGATGCGCCGCAAAGCGGGCCGCAACGACGATGCGTGCCGGTATACGACGCCGCCCGCGTGCGCCGCAGCGCCGCGCGCCACGCGCACGCCGCCCGCGCGGAGCGCGTGCTTCAGCGCGTCCTCGTACCAGCGTCCGGGCTCGTTGACCGCGGTGCGGATCTCGACCGGCGGGGACTTGCGGTAGAACTTGCCGCGCACGCGCACGGCGCCGTCCTGGTCGATCGCGCCGTAGGTCGCGCCCTTGCGCGACGCGACCTCGCGGACCGAACCCTGGATCTCGTAGCCAGTGGCAGGCGCGAGCAGGCGGACCTCCGCAGCGCTGCCGCCGCTGCGCGCGATCCGGGTCAGGAACGTGCCCTGCTCGAGCACGAACCCGCCGGTCGGCGCGCAGTAGTACGTGTAGAGCTGGTCCTGCGGCCACGTGCTTGGACGACCCGGACCGGTGAAGGAGCCCGCATCCAACCGCACACCGCGGAGGCTGCGCACGCCGCGCTCCCGGAGCGCAGCGACCACGCGCCCGAAGAGCGTGTCCGGGTCGTGCGCCGAGCCGCGGATCCAGTTGGGGTCGCCGCTGGCCTCGACCACGAGCTCGCCTCCTGCCACGCAGAACACGGTCTGGAAGGTGAAGTCCTTGCCCAGGCCCCGCAGCAGCGCGGCCGCCGTCAGCAGCTTCATGTTGCTGGCGGGCGCGAACGCCTCCGCTGCCCGGTGCCGGAACAGCACGTCGCCGTCGCCGTCACAGATCGCGACCCCGGTGCGCAC
>JBERSB010000250.1:0-2137 GCA_041236755.1 Luminiphilus sp.
CCTCGTCGTAGCTCTCGGTGTCGATGCAGGCCGTGCCGTAGGTGCCGAAGTGCACGTAGACGCGGCCGGGCTCGACGACCGGTGAAGGCGACGCGTGGCGGTTGAGCGCGTTCTTCTTGCCGGCCTTGGCGATCTCGAAGACGACCCGCTGGTGCACGATCTCGCCCGACTCGACGTCGACGGCGACGACGTGCATGCGCCGTCCGCCCATGGTCGCCGTCGTCAGCCACGCGAGCCCGTCGCTGACGACCGGTGACGACCAGCCCGCGCCCGGGACCGCGACCTTCCAACGCACGTTCTGCTGCTCGCTCCAGGTGAGCGGCACGGCCGCGCGCTCGACGCGGCTGTCGCGGTTCGGGCCGCGGAACTCCGGCCACACAGCCTGCGCGGCGAGCGGAGCCATGCACGCAAAGCCTGCAAGAAGTTGGCGCATGGTTGGATGTTACGCCAACCGGGAGCAAAGCCCGCATCCGCCGGCCCGAGCGGAGCGAATCGTCGACGATGGTCGCCGATCAACTTCGTCTCTTCCCTGTTGCCCTGGCCCTCACAGCCGCGGCAGCTCACGCCCAGGTGCTCCCCCTCGCGAGCGCTTCGCCCGCGGCCGCCCCCGCGCCGCCGGCCGCTTCGGCGCCGGCCACACCCGCGGCCCCGACCGGCGTCTGGAACCAGTGGCGCGGCCCGCGCCGCGACGGGCACTGCCCCGGAGACTGGTGGCCCGAGCGGCTGAACGCGGAGCGCGTGCAGCAGCTCTGGCGCGTCGAGCTCGGCCCCAGCTACTCCGGCCCCGTCGTCGACGCCGACACGGTCTACACGACCGAGACGATCGACAAGCAGGACGAGGTGGTGACCGCCTACGACCGCAGGACGGGCGAGCGCAAGTGGCGCGCTTCGTGGGCGGGCGCGATGACGGTGCCGTTCTTCGCCGCGAAGAACGGCTCGTGGATCCGCTCGACGCCGACCGTCGACGAGGACTCGGTCTACGTCGCGGGCATGCTCGACGTGCTGGTGTGCCTCGACAAGAAGACCGGCGAAGAGCGCTGGCGCGCCGACTTCGTCGAGCGATTCGACGCGCCCAAGCCAGACTTCGGCTTCGTGTGCTCGCCGCTGGTCGTCGGCGACCACGTCTACGTGCAGGCAGGCGCGAGCTTCGTCAAGGTCGACAAGCGCACCGGCGAGACCGTGTGGCGCTCGATGCAGGACGGCGGCGGCATGTTCGGCAGCGCGTTCAGCTCGCCGACGATGGCGACCATCGCGGGCAAGGAGCAGCTCCTCGTGCAGAGCCGCACGACGCTCGCGGGGATCTCGCCCGCCGACGGCGAAGTGCTCTGGTCGCAGAAGGTGCGCGCGTTCCGCGGCATGAACATCCTGACGCCGCAGCCCTACAAGGACTCGGTGTTCATCTCGGCCTACGGCGGCCGCGCGCACCGCTTCGACGTCACGTCGACGGGCGAGGCGCTCGAGTCCCGCGAGGCCTGGAACAACCGCGCGCAGGGCAACATGACCTCGCCGGTCGTGATCGGCAAGTACGCCTATCTCTACCTCCGCGCCAAGCGCTTCGCGTGCGTGGACCTCGACAGCGGCGAAGAGGTCTGGCGCTCCAGCGGCATGACCGACGAGTACTGGTCGCTGGTCGCGCAGGGCGAGCGGCTGCTCGCGCTCACCGAGGCCGGCGAGCTGCACCTGATCCAGCACAACGCAGAAGAACTGCAGATCGTCGACACGATGACGATCTCCGAGGGCAAGACCTGGGCGCACCTCTGCGTCGACGGCGGCCAGCTGATCGTGCGCGAGCAGGACGGCCTCGTCGCCTACAGCTGGAAGTGAGCTCGACCCACCGGCGCGACGCGCGCTTGTGCTGACGGCTGGGCAGTCCGTATAGCTACGTGCGTGCGGTCGCTGTGACCGCGCGCGGAGCACACGTGACGATTCGGATCGGTGGAGTCCCCTACGGCGTCGGCGCCCCCCTCTTGGGTGGCCTGGACTCTGCCGACGGCGTCGCGCTCGTGCGCGAACCGCCGACCGCGATGATCCCGGCGCTGCGCGCGGGCGAGCTCGACGCGGCGCTGCTGTCGTCCGTCGAGGCGATCCGCCACCCCGGCTACACCGTGGCCGCGGGGCTGGGCATCGCGTGCAAGGA